>NZ_CAXQBM010000066.1:0-73726 GCF_964222115.1 Alteriqipengyuania sp. | reverse complement strand
GTCGGAGATTTTGCTCGTGGTCGCCTCGTGCTCGATCTGGGCGGTGGGGTTCTTCACCTCGATATAGGGCACCGTGTGCGCTCCGCAGCGGTCGCCCAGCAGCAGCGAATCGCACTCGGTCCGGTTGCGCACGCCATCGGCATTGGCGGCCACGCGCACCAGCCCGCGATAGGTGTTGTTGCTCTGCCCCGCGCTGATCCCCTTGGAGATGATCGTGGAGCGGCTGCCCTTACCGTTATGGACCATCTTGGTCCCGGTGTCGGCCTGCTGGTGATTGTTGGTGACCGCGACCGAGTAGAACTCGCCCACGCTGTTCTCACCATTCAGCACGCAGCTCGGGTATTTCCACGTCACCGCAGAGCCGGTCTCGACCTGCGTCCAGCTGATCTTGGACCGCGCGCCCTGGCACAGCCCGCGCTTGGTGACGAAATTGTAGATCCCGCCCACGCCTTCGGCATTGCCTGGATACCAGTTCTGCACGGTCGAATACTTGATCTCGGCATCGTCCATTGCGACCAGCTCGACCACGGCGGCGTGCAGCTGGTTCTCGTCGCGCATCGGCGCGGTGCAGCCTTCGAGGTAGCTGACGTAGCTGCCCTTTTCGGCCACGATCAGTGTGCGTTCGAACTGGCCCGTATTCTCCGCGTTGATGCGGAAATAGGTGCTCAGCTCCATAGGGCAGCGCACGCCCTCGGGCACATAGACGAAGGTTCCATCGGAAAAGACCGCGCAGTTGAGCGTCGCGAAGAAATTGTCGTTCTGCGGCACCACCTTGCCGAGCCATTTCTTTACCAGCTCGGGATATTCGCGGATCGCCTCGCTGATCGAGAGGAAGATCACCCCCGCCTTCTTCAGCTCCTCGCGAAAGGTGGTGGCCACGCTGACGCTGTCGAACACCGCATCCACCGCCACCTTGCGCGCGCCCTTCACCCCGGCGAGCACTTCCTGCTCCGCGATCGGAATGCCCAGCTTGTCGTAGACCGACTTAATGTCCGGATCGAGCTCGTCGAGGCTTTCGAGCTCTTCCTTCTTCTTGGGCGCGGCGTAGTAATACGCGTCCTGGTAGTCGATCTCGGGATAGCCGAGCTTCGCCCAATCGGGCTCCGCCATGGTGAGCCACTTGCGAAAAGCCTTGAGGCGCCATTCGAGCATCCACTCGGGCTCGCCCTTCTTGGCGCTGATGAACTTGACCGTGTCTTCGCTCAGCCCCTTGGGTGCGAATTCGGTATCGATCTCCGCGTGCCAGCCAAATTCGTATTCGGCGGCCTTTGCAGCGGCTTCCTTCGCCTCCCTGTCTTGTTCGGGGCGATCCTGGATTTCTACCTGTTCATTCATGCCAATTCTCTCTGAGCAGGCGTTTCGTTGGCAATCCTCGCCAGCGACACATCCGCCAGCGCGCCGCGCACTGCGGCGTTGACCACCGGCCAGTGCGGCTTGACGGCACAATCGCGATCGACCGTGCAGCAATCAGAATCGATGCAGGAGACGAGCGCGATGGGGCCCTCGATCGCCTCGACGATATCGGCCATGCTGATGGCGGCTGCGGGCCGGGCAAGCTGCAAGCCCCCACCCGCGCCGCGCGTTGAACGCAGCAGGCCGGCGGCGCTCAATTTGCTGACGATTTTCTGCGCGGTGGGCAACGGAAGGCCAGTCTCCCGCGCCAGGTCAGCCGACGACACGCGCGCGCCACCGCAATGCTTTGCGGCGGCGGCCATGATGCGAATGGCGTAATCGGCGAGGTTGCTAAGGCGCATGCGGCCCAATTCGGACCGATTCAGTCCGATTTCAACCGAAAACCGATACTTGCGAGTCGTTAGCGTTTGTTCGCATCCTCGGTGCTATCCCTCCGCCGGGCTTCGTCCGGCTGCGAGGCACCTGCGGGCGCGCAGTCGCGCCTGCGGGCTGTGGCCCGTTTGTTCGTTTCCTCGCCCCGATCGCTTCGCGAACGGAAGCTATTCGAGCCGGTCCGGTCTTTCAGACCGGCAAGGGGGACTGCCCGCCGGCGCTCCTGCGCCGCCCCTCGGAGGCCGCGCGAAGCGCGATCAGCCGCGATAGAAAAAGACTCCTACCCGCCCTTCTCCTGCGCGATCCACGCCTCGACATTCTCTTCCAGGATCGACAGCGGCACCGGCCCGTCGAGCAGCACGACATCGTGGAAGGCGCGGATGTCGAAATCCTCGCCCAATTCGGCGCGGGCCTTTTCGCGCAGTTCCATGATCTTGAGCTTGCCGATCATGTAGGCGGTCGCCTGCCCCGGCATCACGATATAGCGCTCGATCGCCTTGCGGATATCGCCATCGGGGTTGGGCGTGTTGTCCTTCAGGTACTGGATCGCACGTTCACGGCTCCACCGCTTCGAGTGGATGCCGGTGTCGACCACCAGCCTGCACGCGCGCCACAGCTCCATCTGCAGCCGCCCGAAATCGGAGTAGGGATCGGTGTAGAAGCCCATCTCCTTGGGCAATTCCTCCGAATAGAGGCCCCAGCCCTCGGTATAGGCGGTGACCCCGCCGAAGCGGCGGAACGGCGGCACGTCGCCCAGTTCGGTCTGGATCGCGCGCTGGAGGTGATGGCCCGGCACCGCTTCGTGATAGGCGAGCGCTTCCAGCTCGTTCTTGCTCATGTCCTTCAGGTTATACAGGTTCACGTAGTAGGTGCCGGGGCGCGACCCGTCGGGGGCCGGGCTCTGGTAGAAAGCCTTGCCCGCACTTTGTTCGCGAAACGCCTCGACCGGCTTGATGACCATATCCGCCTTGGGCAGCGTGGTGAAATATTCGGGCAGTTTCGCTTCCATTGCATCGATCACCGCCTGCGCATCGGCGAGGTAAGCTTCGCGCGTGTCGTAATAAAAGCGATCGTCGGTGCGGGTGAATTCGAAGAATTCCTGCAAGGTGCCTTCGAACCCGACCTGCCGCATGATGGTGCGCATTTCGTCATGGATGCGCGCGACATTCTCTACCCCCAGCCGATGGATCTGGTCGGCTGTCAGATCGGTGGTCGTATAGCTGGCGAGCAGAGCGTCGTAATATTGAGCGCCCTTGTCGAAGCGCCAGATCCCGTCCTCGGTCGGCGCGATGGCTTGCTGGCGTTCCATTTCGGCGAGGAGGCGCCGGTAGGCAGGTACGGCGCTTTGCGTCCATGCGGCAGCAGCGCGGCCGGTCAAGTCGATCGCCCGCGATTCCGATATCGGCACTTGGGCGTTTTCGCGCAGACGCATTACCTTGCCATTGAAGTCTTCGAGCACTGCATTGTCCGTGCCCGCATCGAGCAAGTTGCGGATGTCGGAGATCACGTAGGAGTAGACCCAGTCGGGCGGCATAACCCCGGCCTCGGCCTGCGCGCGCGCGCGGGCAGTCAGCGTGTCGATGACTCCCCCCAATGCGGCGATCCGCGAAATATAGGCTTCGGCATGCGCGGCGTTCTGCACCGCATGGATATTGATGAGGAAGGCGGGCAGCCCGCTCTGCGCACCGTTCATCTGGTCGAACAGGTAATTGTACTCGGTAAACGGTGCGAGCGAGGCGGAGCGCTGTGCCATCGCATCGAACAGGCGGTAGGATAGCGCGTCCTGCTCGCCCAGCGCATCGACATCGTAGCTGGCGCGCATCCGCGCCGCGTAGTTCTGCTGCCGCTGCTGGTCTTCTCTCACCCCGGCGAGCGTAAAATCGCCCCATTCGCCATAATCCTCGTCGCGGATGCCGCGATAGGCCTTGGTCAGCGGACTGCTGGCGAGCTGCGCATCGTCGTAAGCGTCGAAGAAGTCGTCGATATCGGCCGGGACTTGTTGAGGCGCCGTACTTGTTTCCGACACCGCAGGCGCGGGCGAGGTTACGCTGGCCATCTCTCCGGGTGTGCCTGCACAGGCGGCAAGCGCCAGGCTGGCAGTCATGGTCGCTGCGATAGGGACGCGCTTCATCGATTCCTCTCCAAAGAAATTCCTGTGTCGCTACCCTGCCCCACCTCCCGCCCGGTTGGAAGGGCACCTCGACACGCCTGACCACCGGGCATAGAGCAAGTTGCATGCTGTACCCGTTGGCTCGCCCCCTCCTGTTTGCGCTCGATGCCGAACGCGCGCATCGCCTCTCCATAGCGAGTCTCAAACGGGCTCCGACGGGCAGGCCTCCCCGCCACGATCCCAGACTTGCCGTAAACATCGCGGGTCTGAACTTCCCCTCGCCGGTCGGCGTCGCGCCGGGTTTCGACAAGGACGCCGAAGTGCCCGACGCGCTGCTGGGGCTCGGCTTCGGTTTTGTCGAAGTGGGCACGATTACGCCGCTGCCACAGGCGGGCAATCCCAAACCCCGGCTGTTCCGGCTGGTGGAGGATCGCGCGGTGATCAACCGCATGGGGTTCAACAATGGCGGGGCCGAGGCTGCGCACGAGCGGTTGCGCCACCGCGCGGGCAAGCCGGGCCCTTCGACCTCGCTCAGGACAGGCATCGTCGGCATCAATATCGGCGCCAACAAGGACAGCGACGACCGGATCGCCGATTACGCGCTGCTGACAGAGCTGATGGCGCCGCTGGCGAGCTACCTGACGGTCAATATCTCCAGCCCCAACACGCCGGGGCTGCGCAATTTGCAGGCAGGCGATGCGCTGAAAGACCTGCTGCATGGCGTGTTCGATGCGCGCGGCGCGCGGACCACGCCGGTATTCCTGAAACTCGCGCCCGATCTGGAGCCGAAGGAGATCGACGCCGTGGTAAAGGTCGCGATGGATAGCCCGCTGGCCGCACTAATCATATCGAATACCACGCTTGCCCGCCCGCCTTTGCGGTCGAAACATGCCGACCAGGCAGGTGGCCTTTCGGGCGCTCCACTGGCCCCCATCGCGCTGCAAAGGCTCAAGGATTTCCGCAAGGCGACCGGCGGGCAAATCCCGCTGATCGCAGCCGGGGGCATCGACAGCGCGGATGCGGCGTGGGAACGGATCGTGGCGGGCGCCAGCCTCGTCCAGCTCTATTCCGCGATGGTCTACCAAGGTCCGATGCTGGGCCGACGGATAGCACAAGGCCTCAGCAAGAGGTTGCAGCGCGAAGGCTTTGCGTCGATTGAAGACGCCATCGGATCGCAAGCTTGAGGACCCCCATGTTCCTGCGCACGCTCACCTGTTTCGCCGCCGCCCTGCTCGTTAGCGGTTGTGCCACCGTACAACCCGACACCGTCCCGCTTTACGGGGCCGAGAATTTGGATTTCGCGCGCGGCGGGGCAGTCTCCGCTGCCGATCCGCGCGCCGAAGCGGCAGGCTATGCGATCCTCGAACAGGGAGGCAACGCCACCGACGCTGCCATCGCAGTGATGCTGGCGCTGACCGTGGTCGAGCCACAAAGCTCAGGTATCGGCGGCGGCGGCTTCATGGTGCGCGGCAGCGGCGATGGCGTCGTCACCACATATGACGGGCGCGAGACCGCTCCCGCAGCGGCATCGCCCGAATGGTTCCTCGACGCAGATGGCAATGTGCCGCCTTTCGGTGAGTCCGTTCGCAGCGGGTTGAGCGTCGGCGTGCCGGGCAATATCGCACTCGCCGCAAAAGCCCATGCACAGCATGGCAAATTGCCATGGGCCGATCTGTTCGCGCCCGCCATCGCGCTCTCTCGCGATGGTTTTCGGATCAATCCCCGCTTCAACGCCTCGCTCGGCGAAAGCAGTGATCGCGGGGCGCGCAGCGAGGCGGGCAAGGCTCTGTTCTACGATGCGGCGGGGCAGCCTTTGGCGGTGGGCACTACGATAACCAACCCGGACCTGGCCGACACGCTCGAACGGATCGCGCAAGCGGGGCCGCGCGCATTCTACAATGGCGAACTTGGTCAAGAGATCGCCCGCACTGTGGCCGCAGATACGCCCCGCAATGCCGCGATGACCGTGGCCGATATCGAAGGCTACGACGCAATAGAGCGCGCACCGGTATGCGGTACCTATCGAACCTATCGCATCTGCGCGATGGGCCCACCGACTTCGGGCGGGATCGCCGTGCTCCAGATCCTGGGCCAGCTGGAGCGGTTCGACCTGGCTGCGCTTGGCCCGCGCAATCCGGTAACCTGGCACCTGTTCCTCGAATCGCAGCGGCTCGCCTATGCCGATCGAGAAATCTACCTTGCAGACAGCGATTTCGTGCCTGTCCCGGTCGAAGGTCTGATCGCACCCGATTATCTGGCGCAGCGTAGCGCCCTGATCGCGCCCGACACACGGCTTGCCAAGGTCGAGGCCGGGTCGCCAGCCGGTGCCGATGTCGCGCGGGCCGATGGCGACGAACCCGAAGAACAGGGCACGTCGCACTTCGCCGTGGTCGACTCCAACGGCACGATGATCAGCTATACCTCGACCATTGAAGGCGCTTTCGGATCGGGCCTGATGGTTGGCGGATTCTACCTCAACAACGAGCTGACCGATTTCAGCCGGTCGCCCAAGGTCGACGGAAAGCCGGTGGCAAACCGGGTGGAGGGCGGCAAGCGCCCGCGCAGTTCGATGTCGCCCGTCGTGGTCTACGATCTGCAAGGCGAACCCTTCATGGCAGTGGGCGCAGCGGGCGGCAGCACGATCCCCGTACAAACCGCGCGCAGCATTATCGGGGCCATCGATTTCGGCCTCGACGCAGAGCAGGCGCTGGGCCTGCCCTTCGTGATGGCTTTCGGCGACGCGGTGCTGCTGGAACAGGGGACTTGGCTGGCCGAGAGCCAGGAAGAGTTCCGCGCACTGGGCCACCAGACGCTGTCGGTCCGCCCCGCACCGGTGAAGGCCGGGGCACTTCTGCGCCGTGACGGACGCTGGGTGTCGGCGCGCGATCCGCGGCTGGCAGGCCTCCTCGACCTGCCTTGAGGAACGGCCACATCGCGCTTGTCGTAGCGTCGACGGGAGCTTAGAGGGCCCCGCACAGTTATAAACAGAACGAAAACTGGGAGCAGGTGCGGATTTGACGCAGCTTGAAGAGATCGAACAGGCGAGCAACCTCGTCTCGCTGTTCCTGAAACGTGCCGATGAAGGCGGCGATACGCCCTTCCTCGGCCGCAAGATCGCCGGTGAATGGCAGACCATCAGCTGGCGCGAAGTGGCCGATCAGGTGTGCAACCTCGCCCAGAACCTGCGCGAGCTTGGGTTGCACGATGGAGACCGGGTGATGCTGGTGTCCGAGAACCGACCCGAATGGTGCATCGCGGATCTCGCCATCATGGCCGCGGGCTGCATCACCGTTCCCGCCTACATCACCAATACCGAACGCGATCACGTGCATATCCTGGATAATTCCGGCGCGCGTGCAGTCATCGTTTCGAACGAGAAGCTTTCGGGTCCGTTGATCCCGGCAATCTTCAACACCGGGATCGCCGAACACATCATCCCGATCGAAAGCGTGCGCGGTTACCAGGGCGGCAACCTGGCCTGCCATAGCTGGTCGAGCATGGTCGAAGGCGATGCAGCAGCAGCGCGCAAGGCTGTGGAAGACCGGATCGCGACCATCGGGCGCAAGGATACCGCCTGCATCATCTATACCAGCGGCACCGGCGGTGCTCCGCGCGGCGTGCTGCAACACCACGGATCGATCCTGTGCAATGTCGCAGGCGCAGCCGAAATCCTGATCAGCGATTTCAAGCTGGCGAACGAGGAACGCTTTCTTTCCTTCCTCCCGCTCAGCCATGCTTACGAGCATACCGGCGGGCAATTCCTGCCGATCGGCGTGGGCGCGCAGATCTATTACGCCGAAGGTCTGGAAAAGCTCGCGAGCAATATCGAGGAAACGCGCCCCACGATCATGGTCGTCGTGCCGCGCCTGTTCGAAGTGCTGCGCACGCGCATCATGAAACAGATCGCCAAGCAGGGCGGCGCGGCGAGCTACCTGATGGATCGTGCGCTGGAGATCGAGGAGCGCGCCGGCGCCGGAGGCAGGAAACGCCTGCGCGACAAACCGATGGATGTGCTGGTCGGACGTCTGCTGCGGCCCAAGATTCGCCAGAAGTTCGGCGGGCGTATCAAGGCGATGGTTTCGGGCGGCGCGCCGCTCAACCCCGAAGTCGGCACTTTCTTCCAGGCACTCGGCCTCACCATGCTACAAGGCTACGGCCAGACGGAAGCGGGCCCTGTCATCAGCTGCAACCGGCCACGCGCGGGTATCGCAATGGACACCGTTGGCCCGCCCATGAAAGGCGTCGAGATAAAGATCGCCGAGGATGGCGAGATCCTGTGTCGCGGCGAACTGGTGATGCACGGCTACTGGCAGAACCAGGCCGAGACGGAACGCACCCTGCAAGGCGGTTGGCTGCACACCGGCGATATCGGCCATATCGACGAGCAGGGCCGGATCGTCATCACCGACCGCAAGAAGGACATGATCGTCAACGATAAGGGCGATAATGTCGCGCCGCAGAAAGTCGAAGGCATGCTGACGCTGCAGCCCGAGATCGGGCAGGCAATGGTCGCGGGCGACCGCCGCCCCTATATTGTCGGCCTGATCGTGCCCGATGCGGAATGGGCGCTCGACTGGTGCAAGGCACAGGGCAAACCGCTCGATTGCAGCCGGGTGCAGGAACTGCCGGAATTTCGTGCCGCGATCCGCAAGGCGGTGGACCGGGTCAATGCAGAGCTGTCCGTTGTCGAGAAAGTGCGCGGCTTCACCTTTGCCGACGAGCCCTTCGGGATCGAGAACGAGGAAATGACGCCGAGCATGAAAATTCGGCGGCACAAGATCAAGGAAAGGTACGGAGAGCGGCTCGACGCGCTGTACCGGCATTGAGCATGGGTCGGACGATCATCTACCCGCGGCTTCGCCCCGTCTTCGCGATTGCGGCTGCTATCGCCTCGCTCGGCTTCGCCAGCGCTTCCGCGGCACCGGAATTGCCGAGCGCGCTCGAGGCTGGCTGGGAGGGTGAGCACGTCTGCACGCTCCAGCACCAGACAGCCACGCATCGCGTATTGCGCTGCACTTTTCCGCCCGGTGTCGGGCACGAAAGGCATTACCACCCCGCGCACTACGGCTATGCGCTTAGCGGCGGCACGATGCAGATTACCGATGCAAGCGGTACGCGCACGGTCGATCTGGCGACCGGGGCGGATTATTCGAGCGACGGAACGCCGTGGCACGAAGTCGTCAATGTCGGCGAGACTACGGTCACCTACCTGATCGTCGAAGAACGATAGCGCTCGCGTTCAGGCGTCTGTTTCAGGCTGCCCGTAGGCTGCCCTCTCAGGCGGCCTCGTCTTCCAGATCGACATATTCGGGCATGAAGCTGGGTTCGCGGGCCGACCATGCGGGCGCAGTCGCGGCCGCTTCGCTCAGACTTTGCAGCAGCAGCTTGCGGCGCGCAGGGCGCAGGTGCGGCATCGCGGCCCCGGCACAGAACGCGCTCGGCAACCACGGGCGAACCTCGGCGCCCAGAAGGCGCTCGTAGAGAAAGCGGAAGGGCGAGAACCCGTCGAGACGTTCCTGTGCCAGATCGAATGCTGCAAGCCGAACCAGCTGGCCGATGAAGGGCGAGATCGAATCGCCGCTATCGGCATCGGGAATGCTGTGCCGCAGCGCCTTCAGATCCTGGTAGGCGACATACTGGCGGCGAATGTCCACATTCTCGCTCGCATTGCGCGCCCACAGTTTGAAGGCGTCGCACCGCCCAAGCCCGATATCGAGATTGCGCCGGATGAAGCGCTGCTCGCACGGCGAGAAGTTCGCAAATTCGCGCATCTCGGCGATGCTCAGGCTGGTGGTGTTCGTCGTCGCCATCGTGCCCCTCCTTGGGCGCTGATCCCATGGGAGGCATATTTCGCCGAGCTTGGTTAACATCCCGTAAGCCCTAAGCGACAAGTTCGGGCGCGGATCCGAAAACAGGCTAGATCAATCCGGCGAGCGGACTGCTGGGATCGGCATATTTGCGCGTCGCCATGCGCCCGGCGAGATACGCGTCGCGCCCGGCCTGCACCGCCAGCTTCATCGCGCGGGCCATGCGGATCGGGTCTTTCGCCTCGGCAATGGCGGTGTTCATCAGGATACCGTCGCAGCCCAGCTCCATGCCGACCGCAGCGTCGGATGCCGTACCCACACCCGCATCGACCAGCACCGGTACGCTCACGCCTTCGACGATCAAGCGAATGGTCACGCGGTTCTGGATGCCCAGCCCGCTGCCGATCGGCGCACCCAGTGGCATGATCGCGACCGCGCCTGCATCCTCCAGCTGTTTCGCGGCGATGGGATCGTCCGCGCAATAGACCATCGGGTGGAAGCCTTCGTTTGCCAGAATTTCGGTCGCGCGCAGGGTTTCGCGCATATCGGGATAGAGCGTCTTGGCCTCGCCCAGCACTTCGAGTTTCACCAGGTCCCAGCCACCTGCCTCACGCGCGAGGCGCAGGGTGCGGATGGCCTCGTCGGCAGTGAAACAACCCGCGGTGTTGGGCAGGTAGGTGACCTTCGTCGGGTCGATGAAATCGGTCAGCATCGGCTGGTTCGGATCGGACACGTTCACGCGGCGCACCGCAACGGTGACGATTTCCGCTCCGCTGGCTTCGAGCGCGGCGGCGTTCTGTGCGAAATCCTTGTACTTGCCCGTGCCCACGATCAAGCGGGAGCGAAAGGTGTGGCCCGCGACGCTCCACGTGTCGTCGGCAAAGTCAGTCGGCTTGGTCGTCATGTCGGTCATGCGCGCCCCGGTATCCCCCCGCCAGCGCGGTAGCAAGGCCGATCCAGAGGATCAGCGCGGTGGCCAGCCAGACGAAGCCAAGCTTGGTCTCATCGCCCGTCGGCGGCCACTCGTCCATCCCTGTGATGATCGTGCAAGCAGGTATCCCTGCCAGCAGTTTCAGCGCCACTGAGAGGTAGGAAAAGGATAGCAGCACGGGGATTGCCCCTGCCAGGATGACAGCAATGCGGTGTGGCTTCCAGCATAGCAACGCTACGCCGACCACGTTGAGCGGCAGGGTTATGATGAACCCGAGCAAGGAATCGGGGGCGTTGCCGGTGCAGGTCTCCATGACCCCGGCAAGCCATCCGAAGATGCCGCCCAGCGTCAGTATCAGGAAGGCAAGGACAGCGCGCAGGATCGCCACTTACCCACCGCCGACAAAGTGCACGATCTCCAGCGTGTCGCCATCGCCCAGTGCGATCTCGCCCAGTTGCGAACGCGGGGCGATCTCTCCATTGTGCTCGACCGCAACCTTTTCGGGCGCAAGACCAAGTTCGCCCACCAGTGCGGCAATGGTGCCGGCCGAAGTCGTGCGGGATTCGCCGTTGAGGCTGATCGTTTTCGTATCGCTCATGGATCAAGCGAGGTGGCGCCTCCGCATCCATCGTGCAAGCCGGGTGATACGCAAAATTTGGCGTAGGATGGTAATCCGCATGCTTGCAACGCCAGCGCTCTGTGCGCATTCAGGCGAAATGATCGGGTCAATTTTCCGCACGCGCAGCGAAATAATCGACGACGGCAAGAGGCCGGGCTGGCTCGCGTGGTGGCTCGTCATCGTCGCCGCGCTGGTCGTGCTGATCGTCGCGGTGGGCGGGATTACGCGCCTAACCGAGTCGGGCCTGTCGATCACCCAATGGGACCCGGTGACGGGCGTGCTGCCGCCGCTGAGCGAAGAGGCGTGGCAAGCGGAATACGCCAGGTACAGGATGACCCCGGAATATCGCCTGGAGGCGGGTCCGGCCGGGATGACTCTGGCGGACTTCAAATCGATCTTCTTCTGGGAGTGGTTCCATCGCCTGCTCGGGCGGCTGATCGGCCTCGTGTTCGCGCTGCCGCTCGCCTTTGCATGGATTCGCGGCTGGATCCCCAGGGGCTATCACCTGCGCCTGCTCGCGCTGCTGGCGCTGGGCGGATTGCAGGGTGTGTTCGGCTGGCTGATGGTCCGCTCAGGTCTGGGCGGCGACATGACCGATGTCAGCCATTTTTGGCTTTCGGTCCATCTGTGCACCGCGCTGGTCACGCTGGCCGGCCTCGTATGGACCGCGCTCGACCTCCATGCGCTGGACAGAAGCAGAGACGCCCTACCAGCCCGTTTCCGGCCCTTCGCTATGCTGGCAGCCGCGATCCTCTTCGTGCAGGTATTGCTGGGCGCGTGGGTCGCGGGGCTCAATGCAGGGCACGCGTCGGACACCTGGCCGCTGATGCAGGACCGTTTCGTGCCCGAGGCGGACTGGTCGCGAGGCGCCTTCTGGGCGATCACGCACGACCCTTTCCTGCTCCATTTCTTGCACCGCTGGTTCGCATGGGTGGCCTTCGCCGTGCTGATGTGGCTCGGGTGGAAAGCCCTTCCGCGCGAAGGCAATGCAGGCAAGGCGTTGATCGGTTTCGCCATGGCGCAGGTGTTGCTGGGGATCGTGACGGTGGTCACCGGGGTATCGCTGTGGATCGCGGTCGCGCATCAGGTGACCGGCGCCCTGCTTGTCGCGGCGACCGCCGCAAGCGCCCATGCCATCGGATATCGCACGCCCGGAAGCGAAGCATGAGCGCGCTGGTCTATACTGTATTTGCCAATCGTGACGATGCTCGCAGCGTGGCCACGCAATTGCTCGATGAACGGCTGATTGCCTGCGCGAACATCATTGGCGAGGTGGAGGCGCTCTTCGAATGGGATGGCGAACGCGGATCTGGCCAAGAGATTAGCGTGGTGTTCAAGACGCACGCCGATTGTCTCGATCGGGCAGTCGAGCGGCTCGAACAGCTCCACCCATACGACACCCCTGCGATCCTTGGCTGGAAGGCCGATGCGAGCGGTAAGGCGACATCTGCCTGGCTTGCGGGGCTGGTTGCATGAAGGCCGATATGGAACGTCGCGGCTTTCTTGTCGGAATCGGCGCACTCGCCCTGGTACCCGGTCTCGCGAGCGCTGCACAAGGTCAGGCGCGCCCTGTGCCGGAAGGTGCGTTTCGGTTGGAGCGGGTGCTGACGCGTGGGCTCGCGGACGGAAAATCGATTGTCGTCACCAGGCACTGGGGCGTGGCTTTCGAGAAGACCGGGCCAGGCGCCTTGCGGATCACCGGCAAGCAGACTTTCGCCCATGTCGATGCGCCCGCCTCCCTGCAGGCGATATCCCGCCTCGAGGCGCGCCGCGACGAATCGGACCTTTTCCCGCTCGATCTCGACGCGCAGGGGTTGATCGTCGTCGCGGATCGGCAGGGCCCGGTTGCGCCGCTGCCCGATAGCGTGCTGGCCGAAGCGATTTCCTATGCGAAGGCCCGCTCGGCAGGCGAGAATGTCACGGCAAGCTCGCGCCAGTTCCTCGCAGACCTGTCGCAGCGCGGGCTCGACTGGATGACCGGGCTTCCGCGCGATCTGTTCTATCCGGCCCCGCGCGATCGCCGGGCGGAGCGTGAAATCGTGCTCGCGGACGGCATGGCGGGGACGGTCGCAATGCGCGAGCATGTACAAGCGGATACGGCATCGGGCCTCATGACGCGCTATTATCGCGAGGCGACAACGAAGACCGAAACGATGTCACGCACAGGTAGCGAAACCTGGTCGCTGGCCCGAGAGGTGTTATAATACCTCTTCGCTATCCCGCAAGAATGCTTGACTTGGCACCGGTCCCGACGCATTAGCGCGCTCCACGCCCGGCCTGGCGAATCCCCCGAACAGGTGGAACCCATCCGGCGAGAACCCCGAATTCTAAGGGAAATGATAGCCATGAAGGCGCTGAGCAAGATGACCCGGTCGATCAAGCCGGCCGAGGTCGAAAAGAACTGGTACATTATCGACGCGGAAGGCCTCGTCACGGGCCGCGTTGCGTCGATTATCGCGAACATCCTGCGCGGCAAGCACAAGCCGAGCTACACCCCGCATGTCGATTGCGGCGACCACGTGATCGTCATCAATGCGGACAAGGTGAAGTTCACCGGCCGCAAGATGGGCGACAAGAAGTATTACAAGCACACCGGCTATGCCGGCGGCATCAAGGAAACGACGCCTGCGAAGATCCTCGAAGGCAAGTTCCCCGAGCGCGTGCTCGAGAAGGCCGTGGAGCGGATGATCCCGCGCGGTCCGCTGGGTCGCCAACAGATGAAGGCGCTGCACCTCTATGCCGGCACCGAGCACCCGCATGACGGGCAGAAGCCCGAAGTGCTCGATGTTGCTTCCATGAACCGCAAGAACAAGGCTGTCGCATAATGGCCGACGACAAGAACCAGAACGATCCCAAGCCCGAAGCGGCGCCGGAAACCAACGCCGAGCCCAAGGCCGAAGCGAAGACCGAAAGCGTGCGCGATCTGGCCGATCTCGGCGATATCGCAGGCGATGCGCCCGAGGCCGATGCCGCTACGGTTGCCACCAGCACTGCGCCGCTGCGCGAGCAGGAGCTGGACCAGCATGGCCGCGCCTACGCCACCGGCCGCCGCAAGGATGCGGTCGCCCGCGTGTGGGTAAAGCCGGGCAAGGGCACGATCACGATCAATGGTCGTGAGCAGGAAACCTATTTCGCACGCCCGACGCTTCGTCTCGTCATCAACCAGCCGTTTGCGATCACCGATCGTGAGGGCCAGTACGATGTCATCGCCACGGTTCGCGGCGGCGGCCTTTCGGGTCAGGCCGGTGCGGTGAAGCACGGCATCGCCCAGGCGCTTGCCAAGTACGAGCCCGCGCTGCGCAGCACGGTGAAGTCGGCCGGCTTCCTCACCCGCGACAGCCGTGTTGTCGAGCGTAAGAAGTATGGCCGTGCCAAGGCACGTCGCAGCTTCCAGTTCAGCAAGCGTTGATTGCTGCCAAGCGTTAAGCTACGACAGACTTCGATCACCAGGAGGGGCGGTGCCATACGGCGCCGCCCTTTTTGTTTGTCTGGATGCCGTGTGCAGAGGCGCTGGAAGCGGCGAAACTTGCTCCATCATTCCATCTTGCTTAGACTCGCCGCAAATGGAGGGGAAGCATATGAATTTTCGCTTGATCGCTACACTTTCCGCACTGGCTCTTGCTTCATGCTCAGGCGAACCGGATAGCGAGACCGACAGTGAAGCGCAGGCCGTCGGCACATCTTCGGCGGCGACCCAGGCCGATGCACCCTTCGACAATCCGGTCTACTCGCTCGAACATGCGCTCGACACCGAACTTTTCGGGCTCAAGCTCAACATGAGCCCGGAAGAGGTCGTGGCCGAACTGGAAGCAAAGGGGTTCGAGCCGCCCGAAGACTATGAGCGGAGCGATCTGACGATCGGCTGCGGCGAGGCGTGCACCGTCGGCCTGACGCAGAACCAGCAAAGCGCTACCGAATGGACACGCATCAGCACGGACGGCGCAAGCACGGAAACCATTAAGCCGGTATTCTATGTCGCGGCCGACAAGCGCCAGAAACTGATGCGGGCCGTCTATTTGCGAAAAGAAGACGCGAAGGTCGATGCCGAAAAAGCGATTGCCGCTTTGATAGGGCGCTTCGGCACGCCGAGCGAGCTCAAATCGGATAGAGCGTACTATGCGATCCAGATGCAGGTGCCGGAGACCTACGAAGCGACCGCAGAAGACAATCGCATAGCGTTGAACGGCTACATGAAGCAACGTCCGGTCGTGCAGACCCGGAGCGGCTGCCTAGCGGACGAAAACAACAATTTTCCTGCCCCAAGAACCGATGAGTGCAAACGCATCCTTGCCGGGGATTCCTATCGACAGGCTCTGTTCGAAGCCCTTGAGGACAATGCGGGGGACAACTTTTTCCTGACGATCGAAAGTCGCGGTTCCAAGATAGAGATCGAACTCGACGGCGGCTTCCTCGTAGGGGCGCTCTATGTACAAAAGAGGGACAAACAGAGGATGGCCGAGTTGGCCGAACGCCGTGGAGCGCGGGAACGTGACTACGGTGTCGCCTCGGACATGTAGTAAGCGATACTAGGAAACCGGCGGGTCGGTGCGCGGCACCGCGCCGACCGGCGCCACCGGCTCGCCCTCCTCGCGCGGCGGATGGGCATCTTCGGGCACATCGTCGATCTTCATCGCCTCGTCCTCGATATTTTCGAGCGTGCGGATATCGACGCGCAGGCTTTCGCCATCCCAGTGCAGCTCGTTGAAACTCGGCGGAGTGGAGCGCAGCCGTTGAGATAGCGTGCCCGCGCCGATCATCCGCACCGGGCCGTTGGGCGTATCCTCCATGATGTCGAACGCATCGTGGACATGGCCCGACAGCACGCCGAGCACATCGCGCTTTGCCAACTCTGCCAGCGCCTTCGCCCCGCCCCGCGTCAGCGCCGTTCCCTGCGTGCCGACCTCACGCAGGGGATGGTGCACGGTGACGAGAGCACGCGTACCGGCAGGCAGGGCATCGAGGCGTGCGAGGCAGTCATCCAGCGCCCGCCCGGTGACCCAGCCCTTCGACCAGTTGAAGCGCGGCTGCATGCGGACCGCCGTTTTCAGGGGAACGAGCGCGATGCCGGTCAGGTCGATCTCGCGCTCGACGACGCTGCGCAACCGCCCGAAGCGCTTGTAGGGGGTGACGAAGCGTTCCAGCAGGTTGAAATAGGGCATGTCGTGGTTGCCGACATCGAGGGTTACGGGCGCATCGAGCGTGCCGATCCATTGCTCCGCCGCCCGGAACTCGTTGTGGCGGGCTCGCATCGTCAGGTCGCCGGTGATTGCGATCGCCGCTGGCTGCAGTCGCGTGACCTCGGCCGAAAACCAGTTGAGCGCCTCGTTGTTTTCCAGCCCGAAGTGAATGTCGCTCACGTGGAACAGCAGGGTATTGGTCATGTGGCATCATCCGGTTGGGTCGCAATCAAGTCTACCGGCCATGTATCGAGCGAGAATGTCTCTCGTGTGTCGCCATCGGCAGGCTCGCCATCGAGCAGCAGGTCGAGCGGCTCACCGTCCGTGCTTGCCAGCGTGACCTTCTCGAACGGTCCGTAGCTCTCGTGCGGGCCTTCACGAAATTCCTGCCGCAGCAGAGCCCAGGTATGTCCCGCAAAATCGGCGCCGGTACGCGCATGGTAGGCGACCACATCGAGCCCATTCCCATGAGGGACCAGTTCCACCAGCGGATAGCCTTCCCTGTCTCCCGCTTCGGGCTGGACGATCCGCACGGGCGAATTGCCCGCCGTTCCTTCGATCGCGGCCCCGACCGCACCGAGCATACCGCCCGGATCACCGTCGCGCAGTGCCTCGCGAACATCGTTCCAGCTGGTGCCGGGCCCAACCAGCACTCCGGCAAGCGCCATACCGCTTCTGGCCCGGATGATTTGCAAGCGTACGCGCCTGCCATCGCCGCGTGCCCAAGCGGCAAACACCTCCTCGGCAGAAGCTTCGGCGTGCAGCCGCTTAGGGGTCAGGTTCTGGGTGCCGCCCGGCAAGGGCAGGATCGCACCATCCCATCCCGCAAGGGCGGATACGACCGCATTGATCGTTCCGTCGCCGCCCAGGGTGACGACCGTTTCCACCCCCAGGGCTGATAGGTCTTCGCGGCTGGGGATCGAATCGTTGGGGAAGTGGGAGCGCGCGGCAATCCGCACGCCTTGTTCCGCACACACATCGTCCACGTTCGCGAGTAATTCCTCGCGCACCGATCCGCTGCCTGCATTGGTGACCAGCCAGATCTTGCGTTGTCCCGTCATGATATTGAAAAACGCAGGCAACGGCTGCGGTTCCGCTATCCACCCGGCTCTTTTGCCACAGTCGCCGGTTCCAGCTCTTCCACCAGCAGCTTGTCGATCTTGCGCCCGTCCATGTCGATCACCTCGAAGCGCCAGCCCTGGAAGGTGAAAATCTCGCCTTCCTCGGGCAGGTGCCTGAGCACCGACAGCGCGAAACCCGCCGCCGTGGCGAAATCGCGATCCTCGCCATAATCGAGGTCGAGCCGGTCGCCGAGCGTTTCGGCAGGTAGTGCACCCGAAACCAGCAGCGATCCGTCGGCACGCTCGATAATCTCGGGGATTTCGCCCTGGTCCTTGTCGCTTTCGAACTGGCCCACGATGGCTGTCAGCAAGTCAATGGGCGTCACGATCCCGTCCAGGTGCCCGTATTCATCATGCACCATCGCCATCGCGACATCGGCCTGCTGGAGCACGCGCAGCGCGTCCATCGCATCAAGCTGGTCGGGGACCACTTCGGCACGCCTGGCGAGATCGGACAGCCGGAAAGGAGCCCCGCCGACCATCGCGGCCAGCACTTCGCGCACCTTGACCACGCCTATCACCTTGTCGGGCGAACCCTCCGCGACCGGCAGCAGCGAATGCGGGCTTTCGGCGATCGTCTGCTCGATTTCGGCGCGGTCGGCCTCGGCATCGATCCAGTCGAGTTCTGTGCGCGGGGTCATCACCTCTCGCACAGGCCGATCGGCCAGCCGCACCACGCCCTTCAGGATGGCGCTCTGTTCGGCCTCCAACACGCCGCTGCGCGTCGCCTCGGCAAACAGCATCTGCAATTCCTCGGCAGTGACGCTGGTCTGCCCGCCGGGGCGCACTCCGAACAGGCGAACGATGGTGGCGGAGGAGAAATCGAGCACCCACACCACCGGCGCCGCTATCGTCGCCAGCCATTTCATCGGGCGTGCCATCACCATCGCGATGCGATCCGCCGCGCGAAGAGCCAGCTGTTTGGGCACCAGTTCGCCGATCACGAGGCTGCAATAGGTGGTCAGCACGATGACGAGGAAGAAGCCGATCTGCGCCGCACGGTCGGGCGTGAGGTCGAACAGCGCTTCCAGCCGCTCACCCACCGGGCCGCCGAGGCTGGAGCCGGAATAGGCGCCCGCGATAATCCCGACCAGCGTGATGCCGATCTGTACGGTCGAAAGGAACTTGCCCGGGTCGCTCGCCAGGTCGAGCGCGGTTTGCGCACCATGGCTGCCCGCGTCTGCCTTTGCCTGAAGGCGCGTGGTCTTGGCCGAAACGATCGCCAGCTCCGACATCGCAAAGATGCCGTTGAGCACGATCAGCCCGGCGATGATGATCAGGTCTGTCCAGGGGAATGGTGTCACGTCGGTGCCCGCGCTAGCACAAAATGCGCGCCGCGCCAGCAGTCATCGGGAACAAGGCCGAAAGCGTGCCAGACGGGAACTTGCGTGGCGGGGACTCGTTACGGGGGCGGCGAGCGTGGGTGGAACGCGAGCCCTGAATAATAGTGCGCGGCCTGCCGCGCAGACACAAGAAAGAGGGACTGCCAACATGAAAACCTCCCGTATTATCCTCTCGTCGGTGGCCGCAGCGGCCCTGGTGAGCACCTCCGCTTGCGTGACCGACCCCAACACCGGCGAGCAGAAGATCAGCCGCACCGGCATAGGGGCCGCGATCGGCGGCACACTCGGCTACCTGCTCGGCGGCGTAATCGGTGGCGATGCCGCGCGCATTATCGGCGCAGGCATCGGCGGTACTGCCGGTGCCGTGATTGGCGACCAGTTCGACGACCAGATTCGCGAGCTTGACGAACAGACCGCCGGTAGCGGCGTCGATGTCGAGGAAATCGGCGATCAGGACGCAATCTTGGTGCGCCTGCCCGATGGCGTGACCTTCGCCACGAACTCGGCCAGCATCAATGCAGGCTTCCGCTCCACGCTGGACACGGTGGCGAACAGCCTGATCCGCTATCCCAACAGCCTGATCGACGTGTACGGGTTCACCGACACGACCGGCAGCCCGGGCTATAACCAGAATCTGTCGGAACAGCGTGCCGCGGCCGTTGCCGACTACCTCGTTTCGCGCGGTGTCTCGCGCGCCCGCATCGCAACCCGCGGTTATGGCGAAGATCCGCAGTACCTGCGCGTTCGCACCGGCGACAATGTCAACGAGCCGCTCAACCGCCGCGTGGAAATCAAGATCGTTCCGATCAGCCAGGAACAGGTCAGCGCAGCGAACCGCTAAACGCGATTATCTGCCAATTAAGCGAAGGGGGTCGGAGCCGAGCGCTTCGGCCCCCTTTTCTATCGAGAGCTGGAATCCCTGCCCAGCCGGTCCCGCGCCCTTTCGCCGAAATGCGCGATAGCCGCCGGATGAAGCTTCGGCGCGCAGACCAGCAGCCCGAAACTGCGCGGATCGCGCTTGTTGTAGCCCAGGGGCTGGCCGAAAATATCGCTGACAGCGGCACCGGCTTCGCGCGCAATCAAGGATGCAGCCGCGATATCCCATTCATACCCCCAGCGCATCGTCGCAAGGATATCTGCCCGGTTGGCCGCGACCATTGCTGCGCGCAGGGCAATCCCGTTGGGCTGCTCGACTGACACCAGACCTTGGTCCGCTTTCGCAAGATCGGCAGCCGGGACACGCGCACCTTCCCACTCGGTTCGCGTGGATGCAGCAAGACGGCGACCATTCAACGTAGCACCCTTCCCTGCGGTCGCCTGCCAGCTTTCCTTGCGTGGGGGCGATTCGAGGCAAGCGATCAGCGGGCGGCCCGAGGATACCAGCGCGACCGACACGGCCCAGCCCGTCCGACCCCGCAGAAAATCGCGCGTGCCGTCGATCGGGTCGACCACCCACACAAGCCTGTCTTGCAACCGCTCGGCTGCGTCGGCACTCTCTTCGGAGAGCCAGCCCGCGCTCGGCAAGAGCGAGGTCAGTTCGCGGCGAAGAAATTCATCCACCTCAAGGTCGGCCTCGCACACCGGATTGTTGGCGCTTTTCTCCCAGCTTTCGACGCTGTGCCCCGCGCCCGGCCAGCGGGTCATGGCGATCAGCCCGGCTTCGCGGACTATCGCTTCCAGACGCAGATAATCGATCATGGTGCCACTTGCCGATGTGCGCCGCAGGCTCGCCCTTTTCAAGCGCACGCATCCATGCTTATGCGCAACCGCAAAACATTTATCCCGCACCTGCACAAAGCCCGGAAGGACGGTACGCCCCCATGAATATCCACGAATATCAGGCCAAGGAACTGCTGGCGAAGCACGGAATCGCCATTCCCAAGGGTATCCCGGCGATGAGCGTGGAAGAGGCTGTCGCGGGCGCAAAGCAGCTGCCCGGGCCGCTCTACGTGGTGAAAGCGCAGATCCACGCTGGTGGCCGCGGCAAGGGCAAGTTCAAGGAACTGGGCCCTGATGCCAAAGGCGGCGTGCGGTTGGCGAAGTCGATTGAAGACGTAGAGCGCGACGCCAAGGAAATGCTCGGCAACACGCTGGTGACCGTGCAGACGGGCGATGCGGGCAAGGAAGTGAACCGACTCTACGTCACTGACGGGGTCGATATTGCCAAGGAATACTACCTGGCGCTGCTGGTAGACCGCGCTTCGGGCGAAGTCGCCATCGTCGCCTCGACCGAGGGCGGAATGGATATCGAGGAAGTGGCGCATTCCACTCCCGAGAAAATCACCACCATCACCATCGACCCGGCGCAGGGCTTCATGCCGCACCACGGGCGCAGCGTTGCCTTCGCGCTGAAGCTGGAAGGCGATCTCAACAAGCAGGCGCAGAAGCTGGCCAAGCAGCTCTACGAAGCCTTCCTCGCCTATGATTGCGCGATGCTGGAGATCAATCCGCTGGTCGAGACAGAAGACGGCAACCTGTTGGTGCTCGACACCAAGATGAGCTTCGAGTCGAACGCGATGTATCGTCAGAAGGCGGTCGAAGAACTGCGCGACGTGACCGAGGAAGACGAAGCCGAGGTCGAAGCGAGCGAATATGATCTCGCCTACATCAAGCTCGACGGAAATATCGGCTGCATGGTGAACGGCGCAGGCCTTGCCATGGCAACGATGGACATCATCAAGCTGAACGGCGCCTTCCCGGCCAATTTCCTCGATGTCGGCGGCGGCGCCAATAAGGAGAAGGTAACCGCCGCCTTCAAGCTGATCCTCAAGGACCCGGCAGTGGAAGGCATCTTGGTCAATATCTTCGGCGGCATCATGAAGTGCGACGTGATTGCCGAAGGCATCGTCGCGGCGGCCAAGGAAGTGAACATCCAGGTCCCGCTGGTCGTCCGCCTCGAAGGCACCAACGTCGAGAAGGGCAAGGAAATCCTGGCCAATTCCGGCCTCGCGATCGTCCCTGCCGACGATCTGGGCGATGCCGCGCGCAAGATCGTGGCCGAGGTCAACAAGGGCAAGTAAGCCAGGAGGGGCGCGGGCTGGCCCGCGCCTCCTCTCGTCTCACATTGCGTCGAAGCGGAATATCAGTTCATTTACCTTCTCGCCGTCGCTCTTCATGCGCACGGCTACGAAGAGGCCTTCGCCCGGTGCCTCCGGATCCGCGCAACGCAGTGTCAATGCTTGAAAATAGGCTGCGCACGGCTCAATGGCGAGGAGGCGGAAGGTCAGCATGCCGTCCTTCTCCTCCCACCCGGTCAGGTCGGCGTTGAAGTGCTTGAGGCGCAGCACCAGTGTGCCTTCTTCCTCCATCAGGTACATATGCTCGGTGAAGCGGATTCCGCCCCCGTCTCCGGTGGCGCCGGTCGTCTGAACGAAGGTTCCGACCATCGTATCGCCTGTCGGCGGCAACCAGCTTTCCATAGCCGGGGCACCGCCAATGCCTTCACCAGTCCACCGGCCAACCAGCCAGTCCACCTGCGCCAGCGTTGCCCGAGGCGAAACAAATCCTTCCTGGCCTATTCGGGTCTCGTGCGCTGGTTCTTGCGCGATCGCCGATTCGGCCAACATGGCCACCGCCAGGACTGTTCCGAAAACTCTTCCGATTGCAAACATCGCATTCCTCCCGTCGAAAATGTCTCCTCACCTGCAACTTGGGCACATGATGCAGAGTCTTGACGCAACAAAGACGCCGTTCGGGATCGCAATTCGACAGGCGGATGGAAATTTCTCTCCAACCCGCTTCGGCCTGCCACACTAAATCAACCCGAGGATCAGCCCGCCGCCGCTGCCACCGGCACCACTACCTCCGCTGCCTATCAGCACCTGCGTGATGAGGACGTAGAAGGCGGCCCCGCTACCCAGGAATGCGATCAGCATCAGCAGCCCGTCGCGCACGGTCAGCGCAATGCCAAAGGCCGCGATCACCGCCATCGGCAGTGCGACGGCAAAAGGCAGTAGCTCCAGCGGGGGCACGGCGAGGCACAGGAGCGCGATCACCCCGGCTGCGATGCGGCCCGCAGTCGGTCCGGTAAATATTTCAAGCCGCCCGTGGAATACCTTGTCCATCCACTTGCCGACCTTCTCCATATCCTCTGCCGCGTTGGCGAGCTTCTCGCCCTCGACGGAGCGGTTCTTGAGGATGCCTGGTAGCCACAGGTGCTCCTTGCCGAAGACAAGCTGGACCGCGATCAGCAGCAAGGTCACCGCGAGGAAGGTGGGTACACCCGGAATGCCGCCGACGGGCGATACGCCGATCAGGGCGGGCACTAGTAGTACCGGGCCATAGGACCGGCTGCCGAACGCCTCGATGATATCGCCGATCGACGCGCGATCATGCTTGTCGCCGATCTCGGTCAGGCGCTCCAGTATGCCACAGACGTTTTTCGGCGTATCGGCCATTCTTTCGCAAACCCCCTGCGGCACGATGGTTCCGCATTCAGCTTTAGCATGATTCGCAGCGGCTTGGGCGTGATCGTTCGCCCTTCGCTTTCGGCTCGCTTACGCTACGCGTCTGCGATGCTGCGCGCACGCCCTTGACGGGGCAGTTTCCGGAACGCAACACCGCCCGCAGCCATTGGACTGGCAAAGCATTCTGCGGCGCGGGTGGAGTCACACCGGGCCGATCACGGGAAAGGACACGACCCATGAAAATACTCGTCCCCGTCAAGCGGGTGATCGATTACAATGTGAAACCGCGCGTCAAGGCGGACGGCTCCGGCGTCGATCTCGCCAATGTGAAGATGAGCATGAACCCGTTCGACGAGATTGCGGTGGAAGAAGCGATCCGCATCAAGGAAGCGGGCAACGCCGAAGAAATCGTCGCGGTCTCGATCGGCCCGGCAAAGGCGCAGGAAACGCTGCGCACCGCACTTGCCATGGGTGCCGACCGCGCGATCCTGGTCGAAACGGACGAAGATCTGGAGCCGCTGGCGGTCGCCAAGATCCTGAAGGCAATCGTCGACGAGGAGCAGCCGGGTCTCGTGCTGCTGGGCAAGCAGTCGATCTCGGACGACAGCAACCAGACGGGCCAGATGCTCGCAGCATTGCTCGACCGGCCTCAGGGCACCTTCGCCAATACGATCACGCTCGAAGGCGATAGCGTGACCGTGAAGCGCGAAGTCGACGGCGGGCTCGAAACGGTCAAACTGACGCTTCCGGCCATCGTCACCACCGACCTGCGCCTGAACGAGCCGCGCTATGCCTCGCTGCCGAACATCATGAAGGCGAAGAAGAAGCCGCTCGATACCAAGACGCCCGCCGACTTCGGTGTCGATACCGCGCCGCGCCTCAAGACGCTCAAGGTTTCCGAACCGCCCGTGCGCCAGGCCGGTGAGAAAGTCGAGGGTGTCGACGCGCTGGTCGCCAAGGTGAAGGCACTGGGCATCGCGTAAGGCTCACGAAAATTCCGTTCGTGCTGAGCCTGTCGAAGCGCGAGCGGCCCGTTCGAAATACCCTTCGACAAGCTCAGGGCGGACGGGCCAGACTGTAAGGATAGAACAATGAAAACTCTGGTTCTGGTCGAACACGACAACGAAGAAGTAAAGGACGCGACGCTCGCCACGGTGACCGCTGCATCCAAGCTGGGCGAAGTGCACTTGCTGGTCGCTGGTGCAAGCTGCGCAGGCGTGGCCGATGAAGCCGCCAAGATCGCCGGTGTGGGCAAGGTCCACCTTGCGGACGATGCCGCCTACAAGGATATGCTGGCTGAAAACGTCGCGCCGCTGGTCGCCAAGCTGATGGCCGATCACGACGCTTTCGTCGCGCCTGCCACCACCACCGGCAAGAACATTGCCCCGCGCGTTGCTGCGCTGCTCGACGTGATGCAGATTTCCGAAGTGATGAGCGTGGAAGGCGACAAGACCTTCACCCGCCCGATCTACGCCGGCAACGCCATCGCGACGGTCGAAAGCACCGATGAAAAGCTGGTGCTGACGGTGCGCGGTACGGCGTTCGACAAGGCCGACGCCGAAGGCGGCAGCGGCACCGTGGAAGCAGTCAGCGGCCCGGGCGCCGCGAGCACTTCGGAATTCGTGAGCCGCGAGCTGGCCGAAAGCGAACGTCCCGAGCTGACCAGCGCGAAGGTCGTCGTCTCGGGCGGACGTGCGCTGAAGGACGCCGAGACGTTCGAGGAGTATATCACTCCGCTGGCGGACAAGCTGGGCGCCGCCATCGGCGCGAGCCGTGCGGCAGTCGACGCGGGCTATGTGCCGAACGATTACCAGGTCGGCCAGACCGGCAAGATCGTGGCGCCGGAGGTCTATTTCGCGATCGGCATCTCGGGCGCGATCCAGCACCTTGCCGGGATGAAGGATTCCAAGGTCCTCATCGCCATCCACAAGGACGAGGATGCCCCGATCTTCCAGGTGGCGGACATCGGCCTTGTCGCAGACCTGTTCAAGGCCGTGCCGGAGCTGACCGAAAAGCTCTGATACGCCAAAGACTTGATTGCGTCATGATCGGGCGGTAATTTGCCCGCTCATGATCGCACGAAAAATTGCATTTTCAGCCGCCGGGGTGACGATGGTCGCCTCGGCGGTTCTTGCTTCCGCCGCCAGCGCGAAGGACGAGCCGCTGGTTCTTCGGCCTTCGACGGAGTGGAACCTTCAGTTCGCGGAGGACAGCTGCCGACTGCAACGATTTTTCGGCGAAGGGAAGGATCGGGTCGCGCTGGTGATCGATCAGTACGAGCCCGGGGATCTCTTTTCGATGGTGGTTGCCGGTCGTCCGGTGAAAAAGCTTGGCCGCACCGCGAAACCAAGTCCGGTCTCGATCCAGTTCGGGCCGAGTGATGCATCTTTCGAGCCTGAAGCCTGGTTCGGAGATCTTGGAGAACTGAAGCCTGCTGCCATCTTCATGTATGCGGTGCTGGGCCCTTGGACTGCTGAACAACGGGGCGAACCGGCTGCGGAACAGGGCGACGAGACCATCGACGTTCTGGCGCGCGGCTTCACGGCAGAGGATGCCGCAAGGATCGAATGGCTGGAGTTAAAGAAGAACAAGAGCATTCGCCTCGCGACCGGACCGATGGGAGAGACAGTGAAAGGCCTGCAGATCTGCATGGCAGACCTGATGGCTCGGTGGGGGCTCGATGTCGAAGCGCATCGGAAGCTGACGCGGCGGGCCCAACCCTTGAACGATATTGATGACTGGCTTCTAGACCGAGATTATCCGATCATGGCCGTAAGAGCCGGTTCACAGGGAATGGTACACTATCGCCTGATCGTCGATGAACATGGAAAGCCTGTCGATTGCTCTATCCAAGGTGCAACCGAACCTGCCGACTTCTCCAAGGTCACGTGCGCGCGACTGATCCGGCGAGCGGAGTTCGAACCGGCCTTGGATGCAGAAGGACAGCCGATCAAATCTGTTTTCCTGAGTTCGGTCTCGTTTGTGATTGATTGGTAGCCATGCACCATGGCGAGACCCTCTGGCGCGCGCATCCTGCGCATATTGAGGCTTCGGTCCTGGCCGACTAAACTCCACTCATGGCAACGATCAGCAAGAAGCAGCGCGAAAAGGTGCAGGCAGATCGCCGCCGCCTTATTGCCGAGGCGCTTGGCGAAGGGCGCGACGATGCCGGTATCCGCGACCGGTTGATCGCCAGCGGGCTGAGCGAATTGCAGGCCAGTCACGAGCTGCAGCAGGCACAGAAAGACCCGATGTTCAGCGCG
The DNA here is from genome assembly GCF_964222115.1 of Alteriqipengyuania sp. Lineage (NCBI taxonomy): Bacteria > Pseudomonadati > Pseudomonadota > Alphaproteobacteria > Sphingomonadales > Erythrobacteraceae > Alteriqipengyuania > Alteriqipengyuania sp. Next base: position 47,164 of record NZ_CAXQBM010000066.1, on the reverse strand, counting down.
GCACGGGCGGTGAGCCACCGCCTCGCCAACCGGGTCAGCAAACGCGACTGGACGCTCGATATCTATGCCCGCCTCGCGCGCCACAATCCCGATGACCTCACCATTCCTGAGATCGACGCGATCGAGCCCGAACGGTTCTTCCGCGAGTTCTATTTCGCCAACCGCCCGGTGAAGCTGACCGGACTGGTCGATCACTGGCCCGCGCTGAAGAAATGGACGCTCGACTATCTGGAGAGCAGGCTGGGCGATGCGGTGGTGGAAGTGCAGGGCGATCGCGGCAAGGCGACGAGCTACGAAATCGACAAGGATCCGCACAGGCGACATGCCCCCTTGCGCGAGATCATCGCCCTGCTGCGGCGCGACAAGCCGTCGAACGATTTCTACATCACCGCCTATAACGACACGACCAACAAGCAGGCGCTCGCACCGCTGTGGGAAGATCTCGGCCCTGTCTCGATCCTGCAGCCGAGCGGCGGGCTCGACGGCTTCTTCTGGATGGGCTCGGCCGGCACCTTGACGCCATTCCATCACGACCTGACCAACAACCTGCTGGTACAAGTCGAAGGGCGCAAGCATGTGCGCATGGTGCCCAGTTGGGAAGTCGCACGGATGCGTAATGCGGTGCACTGCTTCAGCGAGCGCGAACCAAGCGATTTCGAGAGCGACAGCGAGGACCTGCCGCCCATGCTGGAATGCACGATTTGCAAGGGCGAGGCGATCTTCCTGCCGATCGGCTGGTGGCATCATGTCACTGCGCTTGATCGTTCCATCAGCATGAGCTTCACCAATTTCGCGGCGGATAACCAATTCACCGGCGGCTATCCGGAAGACGCGCGGTTCTAAGGCCGATCAGAATGCGTGGGTGATGGCATGAAGCGTAATGCCGACGAGCCCACCCACCAGCGTGCCGTTGATGCGGATGAACTGCAGGTCGCGCCCGACTGCGCTTTCGATCCGGTCGGTCACCGTGCCCGCATCCCAGCGTTTCACCGTTTCGGAGACAAGCGCGGTGATCTGCTCGCCATAGCGTGAGGTCAGGCCAACCGCGGTGCGGCGCGCGAAACGGTTGATCTGCGCCTGCAGCCGCGGATCGCCCTGCAGTGCGCTGCCGACTTCGCGCAGTGCCCCGCGCAGTTCGTCGCCCAGTGCACTTTCCGGATCACGCGCCCGCGCGATCAGCGACACGCGCATCCGCTCCCACACGCCCATCCACCAGTCGGCGAGCGCGGGGTTCTCCAGCAGATCGTTCTTTGCCGCCTCGACCTTGGCCTGCATCGCGGGATCGGTCTTGAGTTGCTGCGCCAGCTTGATCAGGCTCGCGTCGATCTTGCCGCGCATCGGGTGCTCGGGATCGACCAGCACTTCTGCCAGCAGGCGATAAACGCCATCGAGCACAGAACTGGATATGCGGCTGTCGAGCCCGGTCCAGCGCAAGACAGAATTGGCGCGCGACCGGATAATCTCGCGCACGGCCTCCTCGTTATCTTCCAGCGTCAGGCCCGCCCAGCGGATCAGCCCGTCGAGCAGTGGACGATGACGTCCGTCGGCAATGAGGTTTTCCAACAGCCCGCCCAGCAGCGGAGCAAGCTCGACCTTCGCCAGCTGGCTCGCCAGACCCGAGCGTACGCGCATGCCCAGCCGCTCCGGATCCAGCGATTCGAGCACTTCGGCGAGAAGCTCTGCCCCGCCGCCCATCAGGCGCGATCGCTCTCCATCCTCGGTCTTGGTAAGGAAGTCACCCGCGCTCGCCGCAACGTTCATCCGCCGCATCCGCCGGGCAACCACCGATGGGGTGAGGAAGTTTGCGCGCAGGAACTGCGCCATCGTGTCCGCTATCCGGTCCTTCTTTTTCGGAATGATCGCGGTATGCGGGATCGGCAGGCCGAGCGGATGGCGGAACAGCGCGGTCACTGCAAACCAGTCGGCCAGGCCGCCCACCATCGCCGCTTCGGCAAAGGCGTTAAGGTACCCTAGCGCAGGAGCCCATGCAGGGTACGCACCCATCGCCACATGGCTGGCGGCGAACACGCCCGCCATCAATACCAGCATCAGCGTGGCGGTGCGGCGCATCGCCATGGCACGATCGGGCGTCGCGACCGAACCGAGGGCAGGTGAGATGGGCGTGCGCGTCACTCGGCCGGCGCAGGTTCCTGCTCACCGTCGCCGCGATAGCGGCCATCGGTGTCGTCGCCTGGACGATAGCTGAGCAACCTATCGCGCAGCCACGGGCCGACCCGCTTTTCGAACCCGTCGGCAAGGCTGAAGCCCGCGGGCACAATCAGCAGCGTGAGCAAGGTCGAGACGACCAGTCCGCCGATCACCATCGTGCCCATCGGGGCACGCCATGCACCGTCACCGGAACCGAGTATGCCGGAAAGCGCGGTCGGGATCATCCCCGCGGTCATCGCGAAGGTCGTCATAACGATCGGCTGCGCACGCTTGTGACCTGCATCGAGGATCGCTTCCATCTTGTCGCGGCCTTCGTCCATCGCCTCGATCGCGAAGTCGATCAGCAGGATCGAGTTCTTGGAGACAATGCCCAGCAGCAGCAACACACCGATATAAACGGGCATGGATTGCGGCTGGCCGACGATCCAGACGAGGAAGATGCCGCCCAGCGGCGCGAGCGCAAGGCGGGTCATGGTGCCGAGCGGGCTCATCAACCGCTTGTCCAGCAGCACGAGCACCGCGAACACCAGCAAGACGCCGGAGATGACGGCATAGATCAGGCTGGTAACCAGTTCCTGCTGCCATTGCTCGTCGCCCACGGCATCGCGGGAGACACCCTGTGGCAGGTCCTGCAACGCGGGCAGGGCATCGATCTGGGTGCGTGCCTCGCCGCTGACCACGCCCTGGGCAAGGTCCGCGCCGACGAGGACCCGACGGCTCTGGTTATAACGTTGGATCGCGGTTGGTCCCGAGCCGAAGCTGATATCTGCCACGCGGCTGAGCGGGACGGTGCCCCCACGAAGCGTGGGGACGGGCAGGTTTTCGATCGTGGTCAGGCTCTCGCGCGAACTTTCGGGCAGTTTGACCCGGATGGGGATCTGCCGGTCGGACAGCGAGAACTTGGCTGCGTTCTGCTCGATCTCGCCCAAGGTTGCGATCCGGATCGTCTGGCTGAGCGCGATGGTCGACACGCCGAGCTCGGCCGCCAGGTCGGGGCGCGGTTTGATGATCAGCTCGGGCCGGTTGAGATCGGCTTCGATCCGCGGCGCAACCAGTGTATCGAGCCCTTTCATCTGCTCGACCAGCTCCGAAGCGGTCTCCTCGAGCAGGACAGGGTCCGAACCGGCGAGCATCACGGTAATGTCGCGCCCACTGCCGAACCCGCCGCCCTGCGACTGGAATCGCACACGGGCATCGGGAATCTTGGCCAGTTCTGGCGCCAGTTCGCGCTCGAACTGGAACGATTTGCGTTCGCGATCGGGCGACAGTGTGATGTAGATCGTGGCGCTGCCCATGCGCACGCGCTCCAGCGCACGTTCGACCTCGGGCTGCTCATACAACATCGCGGCGACCCGATCGGCGACCAGCTCGGTATCTTCCAGCGTGGTGCCCGGCACCATCTCGATCTGGACCTGGCTGTTGTCGCTATCGACAAGCGGCTGGAATTGTGCGGGCACTTGCATGAACAGCTGGATTGTCAGCAGCAGCGAGAAGAAGCCGATCATCAGCATCCAGACGCGGTGATCGTAGAAACGCGCTTCGAGATAGCGCCACACGTCACGCGCGCGTTGACCGAACGCCATGAATGGTAGGCCGAGCAATTTGAGCAAAAGCCAACCGGCGCCAAAGGCAACTGCGCCAGCGAGGATCAGCTGCACCATCCCGACCGCGCGGTTGTAGAACGTGCCGATCTTCGAATCTGGCGATGTTGCGACCGCATTGCCCGCAGCTTCCGCCAGCCCCAGTCCGGCCAGCGCCCCATTGACGGCGAAGAAAACGAGGCCTGTGATGACGATCAGCAACAGCACGGTCACCAGCAGCATCGGCAGGTAAATGAAGCGTTTGCTCGGCGGCTCGATGCCTTCGCGCCGACGGAGCATCTTGCCGCGTTCTAGCGACCAGTGAAGGATGCTCATGTAGCGATCCATCACGGGCCCTTCGCCGTGGCTCGCATGGCCCTTCGACTTGAGGAAGTAAGCTGCCAGCATCGGTGTGATCATGCGCGCGACCGCGAGCGACATAAGCACCGCGATCACCACGGTGATGCCGAAGTTCTTGAAGAACTGGCCCGAGATGCCCGGCATCAGGCCCACGGGGAGGAACACCGCGACGATGCAGAAGCTGGTCGCGACCACCGGCAGGCCGATCTCGTCCGCCGCGTCGATCGACGCCTGGTACGCGTTCTTGCCCATTCGCATGTGTCTGACAATGTTTTCGATCTCCACGATCGCATCGTCGACCAGCACCCCTGCCACCAGCGCCAGTGCCAGCAATGATAGCGAGTTCAGGTTGAACCCGAGCAGATCCATGAACCAGAAGGTCGGAATTGCCGAGAGCGGGATCGCGACCGCAGAGATGAAGGTCGCGCGCCAGTCTCGCAGGAAGAAGAACACCACCACGACCGCGAGCAGCGCGCCCTCGATCATCATCGCCATCGAGCTTTCGTACTGTTCCTCGGTATATTTGACCGTGTTGAACAGCGGGATGAAATTCACGCCCGGATTCTCGGCCTCGATCTTCTCGATCTCTGCCAGGGCATCGTGAAAGGTCGATACGTCGGAGGCACCTTTGGCGCGCGACATCGCGAAGTTTACGACTTCCTTGTCGCGCACCTTACTGATCGAGGTCTGTTCGGAGAAACCATCGCGCACGGTCGCCACGTCGGCCAGCTTGATCGTCCGCCCGTCGCCCAACTGAATCTGCTGCTGCGAGAGAGTGTAGGCATCCTGGCGGTTGCCGAGCACGCGGACCGACTGGCGCGTGCCGCCAACCTCGGCTGCGCCGCCTGCGGCATTCAGGTTGTTCTGCCGCAGCGCGCCGTTAAGCTGGCTGGCGGTTACTCCGTATGACTGGATCTTTTCAGGATCGAGGATCACCTCGATCTCGCGGTCCACTCCGGCAAACCGGTTGACCTCGGCCATTCCCTCAACGCCCAACAGTCTCTTGGCTACGACATCGTCGATAAACCAACTGAGTTGCTCCAGCGTCATGTCGTCCGCCTCGACGGCATAAATGCCGAGGAAGCCGCCGGAAATTTCCTGCTTCGACACGCGCGGTTCCAGGATGCCGTCGGGCAGCGATCCCCGCACGGTGTTGATGGCGTTGGTCACTTCCGAAACCGCATCGTCCGGATCTGTGCCGATCTCGAATTCGATGAAGGTGCTCGAATTGCCCTCGGACGCGGTCGAGTTGATCGTTTTCACGCCATTGATCGATCGCACTGCGGATTCGACCAGCTGGGTGATCTGGTTCTCGATCTCGGTCGGCGCGGCGCCGGGCTGCGAGATACTGACATTGACCGCAGGGAACTCGACTTCCGGATTATTCACCACGTCCATCTGCGAGAAGCTGAGCAGGCCAGCAAACAGCAGCGCGGTGAAGAACACCAGCGGGATGACCGGATTGCGGATCGACCAGGCGGAGATGTTACGGAAGTTCATGGCAGGCTACTTCTTGCGGATCACGGGGTTCACCCGCTCACCAGGATTAAGGAAGCCGCCGGCAGTCAGCACGATCCGTTCGTTGCCGGTCAGGCCCTTGGTAATCGCTATGCCCTGCCCGGTGATCATACCGGTTTCGACCGGTCGACGTTGCACCGTGTTCGCCTTGTCGACGATGTAGACATAGCTGCCATTGTCGTCGGCCAAAACCGCGCTTTCGGGCAGCAAGGGGGCCACGGTCGTACCGCTTCTGATTGTGGCGGTCGCGAACCCGCCCGGACGAAGACCGGGGCGATAGGCGAGCGCGATGCGCGCGGTGCCCTGGCGGCTCTGTTCGTCGACCGTTGGCTCGATCTGCCAGATCTGGCCCGTGTAGCGCTCGCTTGAGCCGACCGGTGATACCTCGGCCGCCACGCCCACGCCCAGCTGCTGCAGGTCCGCTTCGCCAACGCGTGCGCGCAGTTCCATCTGCCCGCCCTGTGCAATCACGAAGGCGGAGGCGATCCCTGCGCTGACCGTCTGGCCGGGTTCGATATTGCGTTCGAGCACCAGACCCGCGGCCGGGGCGACGATGCTGAGCCGTGCATTGCGCTCTCGAAGCTCGCCCAGCTGCGCCTGCGCCACATCGACCCTCGCCCGCGCGGCGTCGCGCGTCGCGGTCAGGCGGTCGACATCGGCGGTCGAGACGAACCCGCGCTCGACGAGCTGAAGTGCGCGATCGAGGTTGTTCTGCGCCAATTCTGCATCTGCTCTCGCAACCTGAATCTGCGCAGCCTGCGCGCGCGCCTGCTGGTTCTGCACCGAGCGGTCGATGGAGGCGAGCACCTGGCCCGCGCGGACCCACTGGCCTTGCTCGACATTGACCGAGACGACGCGACCGCCTTCACCAACCACGCCTACCGGGAGCGATCGCCGTGCGGCAATCGTGCCGGTGGCGGTAATCGTGCCCTCGATCGTGCCGCTCCCCGGCTGGATCACGGTGATCTCCGGCGCTTGGTCGCCCGCCCCCGCCTTTTCGGGTGCTTCGGTGGTGGCGCTCAGCGCGAACCATCCGGCGACAAGTGCAATCACGAGCGCCAGGATCACCGCAATCACGATGTTCCGCGTGCGGTTTCCGTCCGAAGGCTGATCGACCGTAGTTGTAGTATAACTTTGCGTCATGCGGCGTCCGTCTTCCTCATGGCCGGTCGGCGGTTGGTAGTTCATCGTCCGGCTCCCATCGCAGTTGCGGGTATTAGCCGATCCCTGTTGCGGATAGGCGAAATCCGATCCACCGGCGCCTTACGCGCACAAGACACCACAGGCAATCGACTGCTCTACCAACTGCAAAGTCCACCTGACGAAAGAAACAGCGACCGTGCCGATGGTACAGAAGCACGAAAAAGGGCGGCCCAACCCCAAGGTCGGACCGCCCCATGTGTTAGCTTGCAGCTTTGGCTAGCGAAGGCGTCCGCGCTGAACCAAATTGGCAATTGCCAGCAGGATCACAGCACCGAGGATGGCAACCAGAAAGCCTTCAAGGCTGAACGAACCGATCGGGCCGCCCACGCCGAGGAAGGTGTTGCCAACCCAGTTGCCGATCAGCGAACCGATCAGGCCGACAATGATGTTCCAGAAAATGCCCATCGACGCATCGCGGCCCATGACCATGCTGGCAATCCAGCCCGCCACGCCCCCGACGATGATCGCGATAATCCAACTCATGTCCCAACTCCTGTTTTTATTGCACCCGTCTGGGTTACGGGTGTGCAACGGAGAGGGGGGACGGCAGGTTCCCGGGCAGAGATGAATTCTCCTGCCCGGATCGGCCGTCAATGGGTCAGTATTTGAGCTGGCGTTCGTACAAGTCGCGATAATGCTGGATACGGGTAACACGCAGGCCCTGCATGCCCGAACGGTCGACCGCGCGCTGCCAGGATGCGAATTCCTCCAGCGTCAGACCGTAACGTTCGAGAACCTCGTCGATCGTAAGCAGGCCGCCATTCACGGCTGCCACCACTTCTGCCTTGCGACGGATGACCCATCGCTTGGTCCTGGGGCTCGGCAGGTCGGCCAGCGTCAGCGGCTCGCCCAGCGGGCCGATCACTTGGTCTGGTTTGATTCTCTGGTTCTCGATCATCGGTTCTCTCGGTGGCGCCTGGGGGTATGGGCTACGCTAAGCCTGTCTCTATCCCCGGGTGCTTTGCGGCTCGCTAAAGAGCTAGGGTTAACGCCGCATTCGTCTTTTCGTTCGGTGTAGTCGAAGGACGGGCCCACTTTCGCCAGCAGGCGATCCTCGCCCTTGTGCATGCTGCGCGACAGGCTGATCGCGGCGGCAAGCTCCGCCCAGCCGACGCGCCGCAGCCCGTCTTCGCCCGTCGCATCGTCTGGCGCGGTAATGTGTTCAAGTCCTTCGAACATGAGACGATCCCTAACGCGATGATGGTCAACAAGCGGTAAAGGCGGGCCAATAGCCGCATCGCTCGTACAGCCGGTTAGCTTGTCTCGCACCCGGCAGCGTCTATATGCGCGCACAAGCACACATGACCGATCCCGCCGCTACCTTGACTGCAGACGAGGCTGCCCGCCTGTTCGATCTGCCCCGCGCCGCCGCCGATTGCCGCATCGTTGTCGCGATGTCCGGCGGTGTCGACAGCTCGGTCGTGGCGGCTCTAGCGGCAAAAACCGGCGCCGACGTGGTCGGGATCACGCTCCAGCTCTACGATTACGGCGCGGCGACGGGGCGGAAGGGCGCGTGCTGTGCGGGCGACGATATTGCAGATGCGCGCGCCGTGGCGGACCGGCTGGGCATCGCGCACTACGTGTTCGATCACGAAAGCGCCTTCCGCGAATCGGTGGTCGAGCAGTTTGCCGACGATTACCTCGCAGGCCGTACGCCAGTACCGTGCATCCGCTGCAATATGGGGCCCAAGTTCACCGACCTGCTCGCCATGGCGCGCGAACTGGATGCCGATTGCCTCGCGACCGGGCACTATGTGCGCCGCGCCATCGGCCCCGGCGGGCCCGAACTGCACCGGGCGCAGGATGCCAGCCGCGACCAGTCCTATTTCCTCTTCGCGACCACGCAAGACCAGCTCGATTTCCTGCGCTTCCCGCTGGGCGGCATGCCCAAGACGCGAGTGCGCGAACTGGCGGAACACTCGGGCCTGCGCAATGCCGCCAAGCCGGACAGCCAGGATATCTGCTTCGTGCCGGACGGGAATTACGCCAAGATCGTCAAGAGCTTGCGCCCCGAAGGCGGAAGATCGGGCGCGATCGTCCACGCCCAGACCGGCGAAACGCTGGGCGAGCATGCGGGCGTGATCCATTTTACCGTCGGCCAGCGGCGGGGGCTGGAAATCGGCGGGCAACCCGAACCGCTCTACGTAGTCGAACTCGATGCCGATATCGCCGAAGTGCGCGTCGGCCCCAAGGCTATGCTGGCCACGGCCAGCGCGCAGCTGGTCGACACGAATCGCATCGGCCCGCTGCCCGACCTGCCGCTCACTGCCAAGGTCCGTTCGCTGTCCAAGCCCGTGCCGGTGGAGTTGCAAGGTTCGCTAGGCGATGGGGACGCTGTGACGCTCACCTTCACCACGCCCGAGTTCGGCGTGGCGCCCGGCCAGGCGGCAGTGATCTATGCTGGCGCGCGGGTGGTCGGCGGCGGCTGGATCGAGCGGACGGTGCCGGCGGCCTAGGATCGGCCTAGTCTTCCCACTGTTCGAGGACGCAGCCATAGCCTTCACGGTAGGTCGCTGTCTGACTCGCGACGAGCGGGAAAGTCGCCGTAACGCTCTTGCTCTTCGGGTCGTCGGACAGCCGCACCAGTTCCATCCCGCCGACCTTATCCTTCGCGCAATCGCCGATCGAGCGACCGCCAATATAGCGGCATGAGCATGCGACACGCGCGGCATAGGACGCGCCGGTCTGCGCATAACCGTTGATCGTAGTCCGGTTCGCGAACCACGCCACGGCGACGATGGTCAGCAGGACCAGCACGAGTACCAGAAGGATGCGCGGCCACAGGCTACGCGCGGGCACATCGCGGGAGTATGTTTCGGTCGTTGCCAAGCGGGCGCCTCTCGTGCGAATTGCTGTGCCCATGTTCTCGCCTCGCCACCTCGCGCTTGCAACCCCTCTCTGCCTTCTCCTGTCGCTTGCTGCCTGCGGCGGCGGCGCAGAGCCCGATCCCGGCCCCACCGATGCCGAACTTTCCCTTATCGCTGAGAGCCCTGGGGTTGGCAGGGAGCGGCTGGCGCTGGAATTCGGTGACCTGTTCGAGACCGAGCAGGGCCTGGGCGAAACGCGCGCCGCGCTGGTCATGAACGGCGGGGAAATCGTGGCCGAGCACTATGCCGATGGCTACGATGCCGACACCCGGTTCATTAGCTGGTCGATGGCCAAGACGGTAACTGCGGTGATGATCGGCATGCTGGTGGCCGATGGCGCACTGGAGCTGGATGCTCCTGCCCCGGTTCCCGAATGGCAGCGCCCCGGCGATGCGCGCGCGGAAATCACGCTGCGCCACCTGCTGCAAATGCGGTCCGGCCTCGACCATACAGAGAGTGGCGAAGTGCCCTACGAATCGAGCGAAGTGCGCATGCTGTTCCTCGACCAGCGCGATGACATGGCCAAATTTGCGGAAGAGCAACCGCTTGAAGCCGAGCCGGGCGAGAAGTTCGAATATTCGAGCAATACGACCGTGATCCTCGCCGATATCGCCGCCGACGTGCTGAGCGAGGGCAGCAAAGACCCCGAAACGCGTCGCAAGGCGGTCGATACCTATCTCAAGACACGGTTGTTCGGCCCGCTGGGGATGACCTCGATGGTGCCCGAATATGATGCGGCGGGCACCCTGATCGGGGGCAGCACGATCCATGCGAGCCTGCGCGACTGGGCACGCTTCGGCGAATTCCTGCGCAATCGCGGGAGCTATCGCGGCACTCAGCTGGTCCCGCGCCAGTGGATCGAATTCATGCTGGAGCCGAGCCCGCCCGCGCCGTTCTACGGCGGGCAGACCTGGCTCAACACGCAGGCTGGCGATCCCAAGGATTCACTCTACCCGATCGACAGCCCCAGCGGCATCTTCGCCGCAATCGGCCACATGGGGCAGTACATCGTCGTCTCGCCGCAACAGCAGCTCACCGTGGTGCGGCTGGGCCATTCGGATGCCGAGCAGCGGCGCGCACTGCTGCGCCAGATCAACGACGTGATCGAACTTTACCCGACCCGATAGAGCTATCTGCAGGGCTATTCGGGCAGGTGGAAATTGCCTTCCACGACAGTGACGCACGGCCCGCCCAGCCAGACACGTTCGCCATCCATCCGGCACTGCAGCAGGCCACCGCGAGTCGACGCCTGAAACGCGCTTATCGTATCGCGGCCCAGACGCTCGGCCCAGAACGGAGCCAGAGCGGCATGGGCAGACCCTGTCACGCTATCCTCGGGCACGCCCCAGGCAGGCACGAACACGCGGCTGACGATATCGGTCTCTTCGCCCGGTGCGGTGCAAATCACCATCCGGTCGATCTTGCCCAAGGCCCTCATGTCGGGATTGAGCGCACGCACCGCCGCTTCGTTTTCCAGCAGCACGATGGTGGTCTGCTCGGCGCCGCTCACCGATTCGAACAGCGGTGCATTGACATGCAGGGCCGAAAGCAGCGCGGGATATTCCGCTTCTTTCACCGTGGTGATCGGCAATGCCAGCTCGTAGCCCTGGTCGATCCCGCGCACTTCGAGGATACCGGCCTTGCGCGTACGAAAGGAAACCGAGTCCTTCTTTTCGCGACCCAACAGGACATGCCCTGCGGCAAGAGTTGCGTGGCCACATAGCGCAACTTCACTGGTGGGTGTGAACCAGCGCAATTCCCAGTCCGACGCGCCGCCATCATCGCGGACCACGAAGGCAGTCTCCGCGAAGTTATTCTCCTCGGCAATGCGTTGCAGCGTGGCGTCGGGCAGCCAGCCGCTCAGCGGCATTACGGCCGCCTGATTGCCGGTGAAGGGGCGGTCGGCAAAGGCATCAACATGCCAGTAAGGCAGTGTGCTCATGCCTCGTGTCCGGTGCGGTCGCTGGTCATCGGCTTCTCTCCAAGTTTCTTGAACTGGTCTTCCTCGACCAGGGCATTGGCAGGATCGTCCACGTGTCCGGCAGGGTCGATATGAATGAGAACCTCCGCGTCGGGGAATTCGGCGCGCAGGTCATCCTCGACCCGTTCGATAATGTCGTGCGCCTTTTCAACGGTGTAGTCGCCGGGAAGGTCCACATGAAATTGCACGAAATCGATCCCGCCACTGGTACGCGTGCGCAGGTCGTGCATGCGGGAGAGTTCCGGGTGGGCTGCGGTAATGGCGATGAAGCGCAGGCGCTTTTCCTCGGGCCATTCGCGATCCATCAGGTGGTCGATCGCTTCGCCGCCCGCGCGCCATGCGCCCCATAGCAGCCAGGCAGCAATGCCGAGGCCGAAAAGCGGGTCAGCGCCTGCCAGACCGAGATAGCGATCGAGCACCAGCGCCGCGATGACCGCAAGGTTGAGCAGCAGGTCGCTCTGGTAATGCACATGGTCGGCACTGATCGCGACCGATCGCGTGCGCGCGATAACAAAGCGCTGATAGGCGAGCAACGCGAAGGTTGCGCATATCGCGATCACGCTCACGACGATGCCCTCCCCGGCAGCGGCCAATCTCTCGCCCTCGACCAATGCCTCTGTCGAACGCATGGCGATGCCCGCTGCCGAGAGGGCGATCAGCATGACCTGGAAGATGGCCGCCAGTGCTTGCGCTTTCCCATGGCCGAACCGGTGGGTGCGGTCCGCCGGTCGCGCGGCGATGATCACGCCGGTCAGCGTGACGAGGCTGGCCACCAGGTCGAGCGTGCTGTCCGCCAGCGAACCTAGCAAAGCCATCGAATCGGTCTGCCAGACGGCCCAGAGCTTCAGGCCGACGAGGAACAGTGCAGTCACGATCGACGCGATGGCAGCGCTGCGCCCAAGGTTCGCCCTGTCCTTGGCCGTCCCGCCTCTCATGGATATAACAATGTGCTCGTCCACCCGTCGCCAGCAGCATTGCGGGTGAAGACCCGGCGATCGTGCAGGCGATTGGCCCGGTCGAGCCAGAACTCGATCCGTTCGGGCGTCAGCGTGAACCCGGTCCAGTGGGGCGGCCGCTCGACCTCGCCGCCTTCGAACCGCGCTTCTGCTCGCGCGTAGCGCTCCACGAATGTAGCCCGGTCGTCCAGCGGACGGGACTGATCGGATGCGACCGCACCCAGTTGAGATGGGCGCGAACGCGAATGGAAATAGGCGTCAGCCACGTCGTCCGCGACCTGGCTTAACGGGCCCTCGATACGGATCTGGCGGCGCAGGCTCTTCCAGTGGAACAGCAGCGCTGCATGCATGTTCGCGCGGATTTCCTCGCCCTTGCGGCTTTGCGCATTGGTATAGAAGGTGAAGCCTTCTGTCCCATGCCCTTTCAGCAGCACCATGCGAACAGAAGGCCGCCCGTCGGGGGTCGCGGTGGCCAGCGCCATGGCGTTCGAATCGTTGGGCTCTGCCTCGCGTGCCTCGGCAAACCAGGTCTCGAAAAGGTCCAGCGGATCGCTGTCGGGCAGCGCGCTTGTCGTCGGCATTGGCTCTGGTGCGCTCATGTCCGGGCTCTAGCTGCGCGGGCGGACGCAGGCAATTACGGCATTTGATTTGCAAAGATGCCTCGCTAGAGCCGTTTGCCATGACGGCGAACATCCAGCCTGTGATCCTGTGCGGCGGTGGGGGGACCCGCCTGTGGCCGCGCAGCCGACGCGCCAAGCCCAAGCCCTTCCTGCCCCTGCTCGGCGAGCGGACCCTGTTCCAGCAGGCGATCGACCGGGTGGCCGACCCAGCCCTGTTTACCGCGCCCATCGTGGTGGCAGGCGAGGTCCATGTGCCGCTGGTGCGCGAGCAGGGCGGCAAAGCGCTGTCGATCATTGCCGAGCCCACGGGCCGCAACACTGCGCCCGCCATCGCACTCGCCGCTCACCGCGCACCCGAAGGCAGCGTGCTGCTGATCTGCCCGAGCGACCATCATATTGCCGACGAGGCAGCCTTCCGCTCTGCGGCCGAGGCTGCGGCGGGGCTGGCGCAGCAGGGCTATCTCGTCAGCTTCGGAATCGAGGCGATCAGCCCCCATACCGGCTATGGCTACCTGCGGCGCGGCGAGGAACTTCCGGGCGGGTACGCGCTTGAAGCCTTCGTCGAGAAGCCGGACCTCGAAACCGCCGAGACATTCCTCGCGGATGGGCGCTATAGCTGGAACGGCGGGATCTTCGCCTTCGGGCGCGAGCGCTTTCTTGAAGAACTCGCGACCCACCGGCCCGAGATGGCGCGGCTATGCGCCGAAGCGGTGGCCGGGGGCGAGGGCGACGGGCAGGTCTTCCGCCCTGCAGAAGCACCGTTTGCTCAAATCGACGGCGATTCGGTCGATTATGCGGTGATGGAGAACACCGCCAAGGCCGCGATGGTCCCGGTCTCAATGGGATGGTCCGATATCGGCAACTGGGACGCCTTGCGCGAGGCGCGCGGTGGCGAATCAACAGGCGAGCACGAATTGCGCGACTGCACCAATGTAATGGTCGACAGCGATGGGCCGCGCGTTTCGGTGGTCGGGATGGAAGACGTGATCGTGGTGGTCGATGGGGACGACATTCTCGTCACCAACGCGAGGGGCGCGCAGGGCGTCGGCAAGCTCGAAGGCGTTTCGCGGCCATGAGGCAGCTGCCCACCCATCTGGTGCACAAGGTCTGGGGCCGGCAGGTTCCTCCGCCGCCCTTCACCAACCCGGGTGACGAACCCCTCGGCGAAATCTGGTTCGATCCGCCGCCCGAGCTCGCCAACCTTCTGGTCAAGTTCATCTTCACCGACGCAGCGCTCAGCGTGCAGGTGCACCCCGACGACGCGCAGGCCCCAGCCGGCAAGCGCGGTAAGAACGAATGCTGGTATGTCCTCGACGCGGAACCCGGCGCGAAGCTCGCGGTAGGGCTGACCGGGGAGATGAGCGTAGACGACCTGCGCGCCGCCGCGCTCGACGGCAGTATCGAGGATGCACTCGGCTATGTCGAAGTGCAGGCGGGCGATTTCTTCTCGATCCCCGCCGGCACGGTGCATGCGATCGGTGCCGGGATTAGCCTGCTCGAAGTGCAGCAGAACAGCGACATCACATACCGCCTCTACGATTACGGGCGCCCTCGCCAACTGCACCTCGAGGACGGGTTGCAGGTTGCTCATCGTGGGCCCTACGACACCGCCCTGCACAGCCACGCTCCAGCGACTGGCTATGCCGAGCTAATCGATGGCGAGTTCTTTCGCGTGGCCAAGCTGGCAAGTGGGGCATCGGTGCCCAAGGGCCGTTTTGCCGACGACGTTCTGCTGCTCCCACTGGCGGAAGGTATCGCGCTGGATGGCACACCCCTCGATGTGGGCACCTGCACCTTGTCCCGAGGCATCGCAGGGCTGGAACTGGCGGACGGCGCCAGCCTCGCGCTGGTCGAAGACACGTCCGCCTAGAGCGCAGCCTGCCGGATCGCATCGGCAATATATCCCGCCAGATTGGGGCGCTCTGCCAGATAGGCATCGCGCGCCTGCATCACCTGTGTGCGGCGCTGCTCGCCCAGCATATCCTCTACCGTCTCTAAAAGCGGAGCAATTCCGGGTTGGCGCAAGGCCACCAGCATCCCATGCGCCGCCAGCTCGCGCGTGGTGCCGGGGTGGTCGGCCCCATCGTAAATCGCGGGTACGCCCAGGAAAGCCGCCTCGTGCGCCATGGTGGCGCTTTCGCCGACATAGAGGCGGCACTGCGCCATCACGTGGTGCAAGGCGCTTCGGTCCCCCCGGTAGAGATGCTGATCAAGCTGCGGCGGCAGCGCCCGTTCGCTCGAAATATGCACCTTTGCGCGCTTCGAAAGGTGCTCGACGAGCGCCGCCAGGTCCGCATCCGACCAGCCGGACTTGCCCAGATCGTGGTTCGCTCCCCAGCCGACCGTGCGGATGAAAACATTCCCCCGCGTCTCATCCCAGCCATTGCGTCGCGCGACATCGGGATCGACCACGAAATTCTCTGGGTGGAAGTAGGACAGCTCTTTCACGCCCGGAAAGCGCGTCGTGCGGCCCTCGGGCACCGGGCCTGCATAGGGCTCGGGCACGTAGAGCTTCGTGATGAAGGGCCAGGTCAGGCGCGTTTGGAGGTTGGCCGTGTCTGCGGCGTAGAAGCTCACCGACGGGATGCCGGTCAGCTTGCCGACATGCGCAATCGCCACCCCGCCGAAACCGACCATGGCATCGGGCCTGAACCGGCGCGCCATGCGGAATATGGCAGCATCGCGCAGCACCAGTTCACGGGCGAGCCCGAAAGTGCCCTTGCCGGCGCGCGATGCGACCCGGTGCGGCAGGCCGAATTCGTAGAGCAGGTCGCACGCGACATCCTTCTCGCGCGAAGCAATCAGCACTTCCGCGCCCTCGCTCATCAGCCGCTGGAGCGGATGGCGGAAGAACAGCACATCGGCTGGATGGACGATATCGACCAGGACTCGCATCGGACTAGGGCACTCTTGCAGGCATTCGCGCCCCGACTTGAGCATTGCGCGCCGATCCGTGCAATCGCCGCCAGCCGGTTGCGCCCAAGCCATTGCGATTGCTTGTCTGCCAAAGGGGCAGGCGTGCCAATTTCCTTGCGCCTATGCCCCTGCGAAATTAGCTAGTGCCCGATGGCGGATCCATATGACATTCTGGGCGTCGGGCGTTCCGCGTCCGAACAAGAGATCAAGAGCGCCTATCGCAAGCTTGCGAAAGAGCTGCATCCGGACCGTAACAAGGACAATCCCAACGCGGCAGAGCGCTTTTCGGACATCACCAAGGCGTACGACTTGCTGTCCGACAGGACGCAACGCGCCCGCTACGATCGGGGCGAGATCGATATCGAAGGCAATCCCGCCAATCCCTTCGGCGGAATGGGCGGCGGAGGAGGCTTCGGCGGAGGAGGCAGGCCCGGCGCGGGTGGCCGCCATCCGGGGCAGGATTTTGGCGGCTTCGGCGGCGAGGAAGTGGACCTAGGCGACCTGTTCGAGGGCCTGTTCGGCGGCGGCCGGGCCGGCGGAATGGGCGGCATGGGAGGCGGGGGCCCGCAAGGCGGGTTCGGGCGGCGCGGGGCGCCTCCTCCACGAAAGGGCGCCGACATTGCCTATCGCCTGCGCGTACCCTTCGTCGATGCGGCGCGACTGATCGATCAGCGGATTACGTTGCAGGACGGCAAGACGATCGACCTCAAGCTTCCTGCCGGGGTCGAAAGCGGCACGCAGATGCGGCTTCGCGGCAAGGGCGAGCAGGGCCCGGGCGGCGCCGGCGATGCGATCGTCACTATCCAGGTCGAAAAGCATGCGCATTTCGAACGGGATGGCGATCGCGTGCGGCTGGACCTGCCGATCACGCTGTCCGAAGCGGTCAAGGGTGCAAAGGTGCGCGCGCCCACGGTCGACGGGCCGGTCATGCTCACGATCAAGCCGGGCACGTCGGGCGGAACCACGATGCGGCTGGCGGGCAAGGGTTTTTCGCGCAAGGGCGGTGGGCGCGGCGACCAGCTGGTGACGATCCAGATCGTGCTGCCGGACGATATCGGCCCGCTGCAGGATGCGCTGGGCGACTGGACCGACACGAGCGACCCGCGGGCCGATCTGGGCGCCTGATTTGCCGCTGCGCCGTATCATCCCACGCTTGCGCCAAGCGCTGCCCGACCGTGAATCGCGACAGATCCACTCGCTGACACCCGAAGACCGTCGCCGCGAGGCAATGGAACTGCGCAGCACGCTGGCCGGGCCGGTCAAGAAGCACTGGCATTCTTACGAGGTGGCACGGAGGGTGGCGGTCGGCACATTCAACGACGGGTTTCTCTACGCTGGAAACCTTGCCTACATGTCGATGCTGGCGATTTTCCCGTTTTTCATCACCGGGGCCGCCATTTTCGCAGCATTGGGCGAAGGCAGCGAGCGTGCGGCGAGCATCAATGCCATCCTGCTCGCCATGCCACCGGTCGTGGCCGAAGTGATCGAACCGGTCGCACGCAATGTGATCGATTCGCGGCAGGGGTGGCTTTTGTGGGCGGGCGGCGCAGTGGGCCTGTGGACCGTCGGCAGCCTGATCGAGACGATCCGCGATCTGCTGCGGCGCGCCTATGGCACCGAACCCACGCAGGCTTTCTGGCTCTACCGTCTCGCTTCGACCGCGATGATTATCGGCGCTGTCATCCTGCTGATGCTCTCGCTGATCGCGCAGGTCTCCATCGGCGCGGCGCAACAGGTGATCGACGCCTATTTCCCACTGCTGAGCGATGCTCTCGACAAGCTGTCTCTCGCCCGGTTCGTGCCGGGCTTCGGCCTGTTCGGATCGATCTACGCGCTGTTCTACATCCTCACGCCCAGTCCCTATCGCCGCAAACGCTACCCCAAGTGGCCCGGCGCAGTCGCCACAACGCTGTGGTGGGTCGGAGTGACGGTCGCACTGCCTCCGCTTCTGCGCAGCTTCTTCGCCTATAATCTCACCTATGGATCGCTCGCGGGGATCATCATCACGCTGCTGTTTTTCTGGCTCGTCGGCCTTGGCCTCGTTATCGGGGCACAGCTAAACGCAGCGCTCGCCGAAACGCCCGAGGAACAGCGGCTGACCGGGCGGGGCGGAGGAGAGCCGCAGATCGCGCCAGAGGCGCTGGCAATGGAAAGGAAGGACCAATGACCCAGTTAATGGAGGGCAAGCGCGGGCTCATCATGGGGCTCGCCAATGACAAGTCGCTCGCATGGGGCATTGCGAAGAAGCTGGCCGAGCATGGGGCCGAACTGGCCTTCACCTTCCAGGGCGAGGCCTTGGAAAAGCGCGTGCGACCGCTGGCCGAGCAATTGGGATCGGACATCCTGATCCCCTGCGATGTGAGCGACATGGCCAACCTCGACGCAGCGTTCGACACGCTGAAAGGTCATTGGGATCGGCTGGATTTCGTGGTCCACGCGATCGGCTTTTCGGATAAGAACGAACTGCGCGGGAAATATATCGATACCAGCCTCGACAATTTCCTGATGACGATGAACATCTCTGCCTACTCGCTGGTTGCTGTGGCCAAGCGCGCCGCGGCGATGATGAGCGACGGGGGCAGCATCCTGACGCTAACCTATTACGGCGCTGAAAAGGTCATCCCGCATTACAACGTTATGGGCGTCGCCAAGGCGGCACTGGAAACCAGCGTGCAATATCTCGCCAACGACCTCGGCCCGGACAATATTCGCGTCAATGCGATCAGCGCAGGGCCGATCAAGACGCTGGCTGCCAGCGGGATCGGGGATTTCCGCTACATCCTCAAGTGGAACGAGCTGAACTCGCCGCTGCGCCGCAATGTGACGATCGAGGATGTTGGCGGATCGGGGCTTTATTTCCTGTCCGACCTTTCATCGGGGGTGACCGGCGAGACGCACCACGTCGATGCGGGCTATCACATCGTGGGCATGAAGCAGGAAGACGCGCCCGATATCGCACTGGGGTGACACGCAGGCCCAAACAGGGGTGACTCCCCCGGGGTCGGGCGCTAGGGGCGCGCGGACGGAACTTTCTCGCAAGCAAACCGGGGGCATTCTTTCGTGAAAGGCATCATCCTGGCCGGGGGCAGCGGCACGCGCCTCTATCCCGCCACCATGGCACTGTCGAAGCAGCTGCTGCCGGTGTTCGACAAGCCGATGATCTACTACCCGCTGTCGGTCCTGATGCTGGCGGGCATTCGTGAAATCCTGGTCATCTCCACCCCGCGCGACCTGCCCATGTTCAAGGCGCTGCTGGGTGACGGTTCCGCCTTCGGGATCGAGCTGAGCTACGCCGAGCAGCCCCAGCCCAACGGCCTCGCCGAAGCCTTCATCATCGGCGCGGATTTCGTCTCCGGAGGCCCCAGCGCGCTGATCCTGGGCGACAATATCTACCACGGCGAAAAGATGGGCGAGAAGTGCCGCACCGCCGCCGCCGAGGCCGCAGCGGGCGGAGCCAACGTCTTCGCCTATCAAGTCGACGACCCCGAGCGGTATGGCGTCGCCGCGTTCGATCCAGAGACCGGGCGGGCGACCAGCATCGAGGAAAAGCCCGCGAAGCCCAAGTCCAACTGGGCGGTGACGGGCCTCTATTTCTACGACAGCGACGTGGTCGACATTGCCCGCGAGGTGAAGCCCAGCCATCGCGGCGAGCTGGAGATCACAGACGTCAACCGCGCGTATATGGAGCGGGGCGACCTCCATATCACCCGGCTCGGGCGCGGCTATGCCTGGCTCGACACCGGCACCCACGAAAGCCTGCACGAGGCATCGAGCTTCGTGCGCACGATCGAGCATCGCACCGGGATCAAGATCGCCTGCCCCGAGGAAGTCGCCTTCCGGCAGGGATGGCTGGACGAGGAGGCGCTGCTCGAGCGCAGCGCGATGATGGGCAAGACCGGCTACGGCAGCTACCTGAGAAAGCTGGCGGAGGGCCGCGCGTGACCGCGTTTGTCCGCCACGCGATCCCCGATGTAATCGAGGTGACCCCGCCCAAATACGGCGATCATCGCGGGTTCTTCTCCGAAGTCTTCAAGCGCTCGGCATTCGAGGCGGAAGGCATCGATATTGATTGGATTCAGGACAACCAGTCCTTCTCCGCGCAGGTGGGCACGGTGCGCGGGCTGCACTTTCAGGTGCCGCCCGTGGCGCAGGACAAGCTGGTCCGCGTGCTGCGCGGCGCGGTTTACGATGTCGCGCTCGACATCCGCAAAGGTTCGCCCACCTACGGGCAGCATGTCGGCGTGACCCTGTCGGCGGACAAGTGGAACCAGCTGCTCGTGCCCATCGGTTTCGCGCACTGCTTCATGACGATCGAGCCCGATACCGAGGTGCTCTACAAGGTCAGCGGGCCCTATTCGAAGGACCACGAGGGCGCGATCCGCTGGAACGATCCCGCGCTGGGCATCGACTGGCCCGATGTGGGCGCGGAGCCGACCCTGTCGGAAAAAGACGTCGACGCGCCGCTCTTCGCCGATTTCGATTCCCCCTTTATCTACGAGGGTTGAGACCGATGGACACGATTCTCGTCACCGGCGGCGCGGGCTTCATCGGCTCGGCAGTGGTGCGCATGCTGGTGCGCGACGGCAAGCGCGTCATCAATCTCGACAAGCTGACCTATGCGGGCAACCCCGAAAGCCTGAAGGTGATCGCAAACGCGACCAATCACCGGCTGGTCGAGGGCGATATTCTCGACAGCGAGCTGGTGCTGGGCCTGCTGCGCGAGGAGCAGGTCGACGGGATCATGCACCTCGCCGCAGAAAGCCATGTCGACCGCTCGATCGATGGGCCGGGCGCCTTCGTGGAGACCAATGTCGTCGGCACGTTCCGCCTGCTCGACGCAGCACTCGAATACTGGCGCGGGCTGGAGGGCGCGAAAAGGGAAGCTTTCCGCTTCCACCACATCTCGACCGACGAGGTGTTCGGCGATCTCGATTTCGACGACAGTCTTTTCAGCGAAGAGACCCCCTACGCGCCCTCCTCGCCCTATTCGGCATCGAAGGCCGCGAGCGACCATTTCGTGCGCGCCTGGCATGAGACCTACGGACTGCCGGTGGTCCTTTCCAACTGCTCGAACAATTACGGGCCCTATCACTTCCCCGAAAAGCTGATCCCGCTGGTCATTCTCAACGCGCTCGAAGGCAAGCCGCTGCCGGTCTACGGCACGGGCGAGAACGTGCGCGACTGGCTGTTCGTCGACGATCATGCGCGCGCGCTCATCACCGTGCTGACCACGGGCAAGCTGGGTGAAAGCTACAATATCGGCGGCAATCAGGAGCGGACAAACCTGCAAGTGGTCGAGGCGATCTGCGATGCGCTCGACGAGCGCCGCCCGCTGGAAGGCGGCGGATCGCGCCGCGACCTCATCACCTTCGTCACCGATCGCCCGGGGCACGACCGCCGCTACGCGATCGACGCGAGCAAGATTGCGCGCTAGCTCGGCTGGACGCCGGAGGAAAGTTTCGAGAGCGGCCTTGCGAAGACCATCGACTGGTATCTCGACAACGAGTGGTGGTGGGGGCCGATCCGCTCGGGCAAATATGGCGGCGAACGGCTCGGCGGAAGAAAATGAAAATTCTGGTGACCGGGCGCGAGGGGCAGGTCGCCCGCTCGCTGGCAGAACGAAACGGCGCGCATGAACTCGTATTCGCAGCGCGCCCCGATTTCGATCTTGCCGATCCCGCGAGCATCGCTCGGACAATCGAGGCCACGCGGCCCGATCTGGTGATCTCGGCCGCCGCCTACACCGCCGTCGATCAGGCCGAGGACGAGCCCGAGCTCGCCATGGCGATCAATGGCAAGGCGCCCGGCCATATCGGGCGCGCTGCCGCCGCAATCGGCGCGCCGGTGCTCCACCTCTCGACCGATTACGTCTTCGACGGCAGCGGCGAACGGGAATGGCGCGAGGACGACCCGACCGGGCCGATTGGTGTCTACGGGAAGACGAAGCTGGCAGGCGAGGAAGCGCTGGCCGCATCGGGCGCGACCTCTGCTGTCCTGCGCACCGCCTGGGTTTACAGCCCCTTCGGCGGCAATTTCGTGAAGACCATGCTGCGCCTCGCCGAGAGCCGCGACGCGCTGAACGTGGTCAAAGATCAGCACGGCAACCCGACCTCGGCGCTCGACATTGCCGATGCGCTGCTGGCGGTCGCGGATCGCTGGCAGACAGAGCCGGCCCACGGTGCCAATGCGATTTACCACTTCGCCGGAACCGGCAGCACCAACTGGGCCGATTTCGCGCGCGCCATCTTCGCGGCCAGCGAGGAGCACGGCGGGCCGACCTGTACGGTGACCGGCATTCCCGCTTCCGAATACCCGACCAAAGCGGCGCGCCCCGCCAATTCGCGGCTCGACTGCACGAAATTCGCCGAAACCTTCGGCCATTGCGCGCCGCGCTGGCAGGATTCGCTGGGCGAGACGGTCGCCCGCCTGCTCGGCTAAGCTACTTCGAGCCGAAGCCCGTCACGATCGTGTGGATCGTGCGCATCACGATCAGCACGTCGAGCCAGAACGAAAAGTACTTGATGTAGTAAAAGTCGTACTGGAGCTTGATGTCGATATCCTCCAGCGTCGCGACATGGCCCTGGTTGACCTGTGCCCAGCCGGTCAGGCCCGGCTTCACGATGTTGCGGTAGGAATAGAAGGCGAGGTGCTCCTCGTACCATTCGGCCAGCTGGTTGGCTTCCGGGCGCGGGCCGATCAGGCTCATCTCGCCCTTCAGCACGTTGAACAGCTGCGGCAGTTCGTCGAGCCTGATCTTGCGGATGATCCTCCCGATACGTGTGATACGCTTGTCGCCATCCTGCGTAATCGCATCCTCGCGCGCCGCCTCGCCCTGCACCTGCGGCCGGCTGGTCATCGATCGGAATTTGTACATCCTGAAGGGCCTGCCACCGTGCCCGGTACGGGTCTGGACATAGAATGGCGATTGCCGGTCCTCGAGCCAGATGAGCAGCATCAGCGCCAGCATGATCGGTGAGGCGAGGATGATAGCGATGATACTGCCGATCACGTCGATCATCCGCTTGATCGGGGTGTAGGACTGGTTGGGGATCAGCGATCCGAACGAGTTTTCGGACAAGTGCTCGATCTTCACTTGCCCGGTCAGCGATTCGATCAGTTGCTTGTAATGGTAGACGGGCACGCCCGAAAGCGAGGCAGTGGCCAGCAATCGCTCCCACTCGTCGGGCAAGTCGGCGCGGAAATCCGCGACGATGCTGATACGCTCTCCGTCAGGAATCGCTGGCGCGCTCATCGTCTGGTGGGGCAGGTTCGGGATTTCCAACATCCTGCGCGCCTTGCCGAAAGGCACGACATGGAAGGTCTGCCCGATCCGGTTGGGATTGGTCCAGTGCATGCGGATCGCGAACAGGGTGGCAGCAATCGTCGCGTAGAGCAGGAATATGCGGCTGTACTCGATGCGAAAAGCAAACAGCACGAGTGCAGCTATGACAAACGTGGTCAGCATGATCGGCACGCCATGCACGGTGCCGCGGGTGCCAGGCAGGTTGAGCACGCGCCCGACGAGATAGAGCCCCAGATGCAGCGCAATGGTTGCCGCAATGGCTGTCGCGGTCATGACCGAATCGGTAAATGCCTCGACAGTATCCAGTTGATCATAGGCAACCAGCGGAACGAAGACGACCAGTGTCCATGCAAGGCCATAGTGGATGGCTGTCCGGATCGGACTGAACGGTCGGCGCACATGGATGGGCTGCGGATCGTTCTCCACCAGGGTTCTGCGTCTTTATCCGAATTGAAGCTAGCCGCGCTGGCCCATAGACCAACAAATGCCGTAACGGCAAGGAGATCGCACCAGCGGGCGACTTCGTCCAACAAGACCGTTGCCACCAAGCGCTCCACGGTTGTAAGGGGTCGGCGATTGTCGGGGGCGATCCAGCGGTCCTCGGCGCGACGCCCTTACCGAAGCAACGCGACAGGCGAGTTCTCCTTCCTCATGCTCAACAACAAATCCGTCCTCGTGACCGGTGGCACCGGCTCGTTCGGCAAGGCATTCGTACGCACAGTGCTGGAACGCTATCCGGACGTGAAACGATTGGTCATCTATTCGCGCGACGAGCTCAAACAGTTCGAGATGCAGCAGCTCTTCCCCCGCGCCGAGTACCCCGCAATCCGCTATTTCATCGGCGACGTTCGCGATGGTGAGCGACTCAAGCGCGCGCTCGAAGGGATCGACATTGTCGTCCACGCCGCGGCACTGAAGCAGGTTCCGGCGGCCGAATATAATCCGTTCGAATGCATCAAGACGAACGTGCTCGGCGCGCAGAACCTGATCGAGGCCTGCCTCGACAACAAGGTGGAGCGCGTTGTCGCCCTGTCGACCGACAAGGCCGCAGCCCCGATCAACCTGTATGGCGCAACAAAGCTGTGCAGCGACAAGCTGTTCGTTGCCGCCAACAATGTCACCGGCAATCGCGACTTGCGCTTCTCGGTCGTACGCTACGGCAATGTCATGGGCTCGCGCGGCTCGGTCATCCCCTTCTTCATGGCGAAGAAGGACGATGGCGTGCTGCCGATCACCGATCCGCGCATGACGCGCTTCAACATCTCGCTGCAGGAAGGCGTCGAGATGGTCCTGTGGTCGATCGAGAATGCGCAGGGCGGCGAAGTTCTGGTGCCCAAGATCCCGTCCTACCGGATCGGCGACGTGGCCACTGCAGTCGCTCCCGATGCGAAGCAGGAAGTCATCGGCATCCGCCCGGGGGAGAAGATCCACGAGGAAATGATCACCGCGTCGGACAGCTTCAACACGGTCGACATGGGCGATTACTATGCGATCCTTCCGGTCGGGATGGCGCAGACGATCGAGCAATATTGTGAAGCGAACGGCGGCAAGCCGGTCGAGCCCGGCTTCGCCTATAACAGCGGCGATAACGAGGACTTCTTGACCGTAGAGCAGATCCGCGAGCTGATCGAAAAGCACGTCATCGGCCAGGCGATCGACTGAGCGGGGGACGCGGCGATGGCCTTCATCCCCTATAGCCGCCAGCAGATCGAACAGGCAGACATCGACGCGGTCGTCGATGCGCTGAAGTCCGATTTCCTGACACAAGGCCCCGCGATCGAGCGTTTCGAAAAGGCATTTGCCGAGCGCCACCAGGTCGCGCACGCCGTCTCGCTATCCAATGCCACTGCCGCACTGCACATTGCCTGCCTCGCCATGGGCGTCGGACCGGGCAGCCGCGTGTGGACCAGCCCGAACAGCTTTGTCGCTTCCGCCAATTGCGCGCTCTATTGCGGGGCAGAGGTCGATTTCGTCGATATCGATCCGGCCAGCCGCAACATGTCGGTCGAACGGCTGGCGGAAAAGCTAGCAGCGGCAAAAACGGGCGGCACGCTGCCCGATGTCGTGATCCCGGTCGATTTCTCGGGCATGCCCTGCGACCTCGCCGAAATCCGCAAGCTGGCCGACGAATACGGCTTCAAGATCCTGCAGGACGCCAGCCACGCCACCGGCGCCGACTATCAGGGTAAGCCTGTCGGCGGACAATATGCCGACGCGAGCGTATTCAGCTTTCACGCGGTGAAGATCGTCACCTCGGCCGAAGGCGGCATGGTAACAACGCAGGATGCAGACCTCGCCAAGCGGATCGCGCTGCTACGCTCCCACGGCGTCACCCGCGATGAGACCCTGCTGGAACGCGAACCGGAGGGCGGCTGGTATTACGAGCAGGTCGATCTGGGCTACAACTACCGCATCACCGATGTGCAAGCCGCGCTGGGCGCTTCGCAGCTCGAACGGATTGACACGATGCAGGCCGAACGGGCTGTGCGTGCCGATCGCTACGACGCTATCCTTGCAGACCTGCCGCTGAAACTCCCGCAGCGCTATAACGACCGCAGCTCCGCCTGGCATCTCTATGTCGTAGAACTGACCGACGAGGCGGAGTGTGATCGCGCGACGCTCTTTGCCGCGATGCGCGAGGCAGGGATCGGTGTGAACGTGCATTATATCCCCATCCACACCCAGCCATATTACGAGCGCCTGGGCTTCAAGCGTGGCGATTTCCCTGCCTCCGAAGCCTATTACGACCGCGCAATCACCATCCCGCTCTTCCCCGCGATGAGCGACGAAGAACAGGACCGCGTGGCGCAGATCATCCGCGAGCACGTGGCATGAAGATCGCGGTGATCCCGGCACGCGGCGGCTCCAAGCGAATCCCGCGCAAGAACATCAAGCCGTTCGCGGGCAAGCCGATGATCGGCTACGCCATCGAAGCGGCGCTGGCGTGCGAAGCGATCGACCGTGTCGTCGTCTCCACCGATGACGAGGAAATCTCTGCCATCGCGCGCGAGCTGGGCGCCGAACTGCCCTTCCGCCGCCCCGCAGAGCTGGCCGACGATATCACGCCCACGGTCCCCGTGATCGCGCACGCAGTTGAAGCCTGCCGTGAGCAGGGCTGGGACGTGACCCACGCCTGCTGCATATATCCCGGCGTGCCCTTCATCCGCACCAAAGATCTCGCTGCAGCGCTGGAATTGCTCGAAGAGCATGGCGGCGAGGGCTATACCTTCCCGGTCGCCGAATTTCCTTCGGTGATCCAGCGCGCCTTGAAGCGCGATGAAACAGGCGCTGTCGCGCCGTTCAACCCGGAGCATACGCTTACCCGCACGCAAGACCTCGAGCCGGCTTTTTACGATGCCGGGCAGTTCTACTGGGGCAAGGGCGATACCTGGACCGCGGGCCTGAACGTCCACGCCAATGGTCGCGCGATCGTGCTGCCCGAATGGCGCGTAGTCGATATCGACACGCCGGACGATTGGGACCGCGCGGAGCGGCTGTATTCCGCCTTCACGACTGAGGCGTAAGCCCATGCGCGTGGCAATCCGCGTCGATGGCTCGGTGGAAATGGGCACCGGCCATGTGCGCCGCTCGCTGTCGCTCGCCCATGCACTGCGCGCCCACGGGGCCCAGGTGGTGTTCGTCACACGCGATCTGGGGCTCGATAGCGGCGCGATCATACGCGAGGAGGGCTTCGGCGAGGTGCGCGTCCTGCCGATGGCGGAGGGCAGGGGCGAAGCCAGCGATATTCCCCACGCCCATTGGGCTAGGGTCGGTCAATCGGACGATGCGGAGCACACCATCGCAGCCTTGCGCGATGCCGAGCCCGCTTGGGTGGTGCTCGATTCCTACAGTTTCGATGCGCGCTGGCACGATGCGGTGCGCGGTGGGCTCGATTGCCGCATCGCGGTGATCGACGACTTGGCGGACCGGCAGCTCTCCGCCGACCTGCTGGTCGATCACAATGTCCACGAGGATCACCGCGCAAAATACGCCCCGGTACTGCAGCGCAAGCCGCGCCTGCTGGGCGGGCCGCGCTTCGGCCTGCTGGCCCCGGCCTATGCCGAGAGCCCGAAATACGTTTTCTCGCCGCAGGTACGCAGTATCGGCATTTTCATGGGCGGAGGCGACGCGCCCAATTTCAACGAGAAGGTGCTCGACGCGGTGATCGCCGCGGGGTTCGAAGGCGCGGTCGAGATCGTCACCACTTCGGCGAACCCGCATTTGCCCCGCTTGCGCAAGCGGGTGGCTGAGCGCGAAGACACGACCATCGCCACCGACCTGCCCGATCTCGCGGGCTTCTTCGCCCGGCATGACCTGCAGATCGGCGCAGGTGGCGGAGCGACGTGGGAGCGGTGCTGCATGGGTGTGCCCAGCGTGCTGGTGGTCGCTGCGGACAACCAGAACGTCGTCGTGCCGCAGCTCGCAGCGCGCGGAATCGCAGCGGCTGCTGACGAGCCAACGGTCGAAGCGATTGCAAATACAGTGCGCGACCTGATCGACGCCCCCGAGCGCCGCCGCGAATTGGCCGAAAAGGCACGCGCGACCGTTGACGGCCATGGCGCGGCGCGGATCGCGGTCGCAATGCTGGCGGATACGCTGCAGGTCCGCCCCGCCACGCAGGGCGACGCGCAGGCGCTGTTCGACTGGCGCAACGCACCTGAAAACCGTGCGATGATGACCAATTCTGGCGAAATGGAATATGCCGGCCACGTCGCCTGGCTGGAGCGGGTGCTGGCCGATGACGATCGGCGTCTGTTCGTCGGCGAAGTCGGCGGGCAGCCAGTTGGCTCGATCCGGTTCGATATCGAGGACGGGGTGGCGGAAGTCTCGCTCCATCTCGATCCCGCCTTTCACGGCCTCGGCCTCGGGCCGAAACTGCTTGCGGCGGGCGAAGCAGGGAGCGGCGCGGGCGCCTTCACCGCGACGGTGCTGGAAAAGAACCGCCCCTCGCAGCTGCTGTTCGAACGTGGCGGCTATACCCGCACCGGCCCGGAAAGCTGGCGCAAGGACGCGGCGTGACCCGGTTGGCCAATGCCTCCTCCCTCGCTAGGGCGGCGCCATGACCCGCCGGATAGCCATCGCCACGCACCATGCGCGTTACGATTTGCTGGTCTCCGAGCTGGACGCACGTGACGATTACGAAGTCCTCCACCTACGCGAGCGCGACGAACTGACCCGCGAGGCGCTGGAGGAGTTCGGCGCGGAGTGGGTGTTCTTCCCGCACTGGTCGTGGATCATCCCGCCCGAAATCCATGAACATTTCCGCGCGGTGATCTTCCATATGACCGACGTGCCCTATGGCCGCGGCGGCAGCCCGCTGCAGAACCTAATCGTGCGCGGGCACACCGAAACCAAGCTGACTGCACTGCAATGCGAGGCGGGGCTCGATACCGGCCCGGTCTACCTGAAGCATGCTCTTTCGCTGGAAGGGACTGCGGAGGAAATCTTCGCCCGTGCGCGCGCACTGATGCTGCCGATGATCCGCGAGATGGTCGAGAATGATTTGCAGCCCGTGCCGCAGGAGGGCGAACCCACGCCCTTCAAGCGCCGCACGCCTGAGCAGGGCGCAATTGATGGCGCCGAAACGCTCGACACGGTCTATGATTACATCCGCATGCTCGATGCCGAGGGTTATCCCAGCGCCTTTGCCGAGACCGGGCGCTATCGGATAGAATTCACCGAAGCCGGGCGCGACGAGACCGGCGCCGTGATCGCCCGCGCGCGCATTTTCGAGAAGGACGACCAGGCATGACGACTTTGGTGATCGCCGCCCATCCCGACGACGAGATCCTGGGCGCGGGCGGCTATGTCGCAAAGCTGTCTGCTGCAGGCGAGGCGGTGCATCACGTCATCATGGCCGAAGGCGCGACCAGCCGCGAGGACACGCGCGACCGCGCAGGCAAGAGCGAAGAACTCTCTGAACTCGCCCGCTGCGCGCAGGAAGCCGGGCGGATCGTCGGCGCAAAAAGCGTCGTGCTGGAGGATTTTCCCGACAACCGGATGGATTCGGTCGACCTGCTCGACGTGGTGAAGGTGGTCGAGCGGCATATTGCCGAGCATGCTCCCACCCGCATCATCACCCATGCCAATTCGGACGTGAATATCGACCACCGCGTGGTCCACGATGCCGTGATCGCCGCCACCCGCCCACAGCCGGGCAATCGCATCCGCGAAGTCCTGTTCTTCGAGATCATGTCGAGCACGGAATGGCGCCCGCCCGCTTCGCTGCCCGCCTTTGCGCCCAACTATTTCGTCGACATCACCGATCATCTCGAAGCCAAGCTCGATGCGCTGCGCGCCTATGCGCCCGAAATGCGCGAGTGGCCGCACAGCCGCTCGGTCGAAGCGCTCGAACACCTTGGAAGGTGGCGCGGAGCGACTATAGGGGTGGAAGCCGCAGAAGCGTTCGCCACCGGACGCATCATCGCCTGAATCCGGGCCTGAAATCCAGGAAGTACACGCATGAGCCAGCAATCGATCGCCATCGACGGTCGCACGATCGGCCCCGACGCCCGCCCCTACCTGATCGCCGAGATGAGCGGGAACCACAATCACTCGCTCGACCGCGCGCTGGAGATCGTCACCGCCGCGGCCGAAAGTGGCGCGGACGCGGTAAAGCTGCAGACCTACACCGCCGACACGATGACACTCGATTGCGATGGCCCCGGCTTCGTGATCGAGGACGAGAAATCGCTCTGGCACGGGCGCCAGCTGCACGAGCTTTATGTCGAGGCGCATACCCCGTGGGACTGGCACGCGCCGATCATCGAGCATTGCAAGAAGCTGGGCATGCACTGCTTCTCGACTCCGTTCGATGCGACGGCGGTCGATTTCCTCGAAGAGCTGGACGTGCCTGCCTACAAGATCGCCAGCTTCGAAGTGATCGACCTGCCGCTAATCCGCAAGGTCGCAGAAACCGGCAAGCCGATGATCCTGTCCACCGGCATGGCCAGCGTGGTGGAGATCGGCGAGGCGCTGCGCACCTGCCGCGAGGCGGGCAACGACCAGCTCGTTGTGCTCAAATGCACCAGCACCTATCCGGCGACGCCCGAGAACACGAACATCATCACCATCCCGAACATGCGCGAGACCTTCGACTGCCTGATCGGCCTGTCGGACCACACGATGGGCACCGGAGTGTCCGTGGCGGCAACCGCGTTGGGCGCGGTGCTGATCGAGAAGCATTTCACCCTCGCTCGCGCCGATGGCGGGGTCGACAGCGCCTTCAGCATGGAGCCCCACGAAATGCGCGCTCTGCGCGAAGAGACCGAGCGCGCTTGGCAGTCGCTGGGCCAGGTCACTTATGGCGGCACCAGGGCCGAGGACAATTCGCGCCAGTTCCGCCGTTCGCTCTATGTCGCCGAGGACATGGAAGAGGGCGAGCCGTTCGATGAAAAGAACCTGCGCTCGGTCCGCCCCGGCTTCGGGCTGGAGCCCAAGCATTACGACGTGCTGCTGGGCAAGCGGGTCAACCGCAAGCTCACCAAGGGCACGCCGGTGAGCTGGGACTTGATCGCCTGATCGCATCATGGCGTATCGCGTCCTCATCATCGGCTGCGGCGCCATTGCGGGCGGTTATGACGCCGATCGTTCGCCCCAAGACTGGCCGCTGAGCCATGCCGGGGCGATTGCCCGCGACGACCGGTTCGAACTGATGGCCTGCGTCGATCCGAACGATGCGACGCGTAATGCCTTCGCCAGCCGCTGGGATGTGCAGCAGTCCCTCCCCTCACTGGACGCATTGGGCGCGAAACCGGGCGATTTCGACCTGATCGTCATCGCCTCGCCCACCGGGCATCATGCCGCACAGCTGGAATGGGCGGCGACGATGAAGCCCCGCGCCGTTTTCTGCGAAAAGCCCCTCGGGTCCGAAATTGCGCAGGCCGAGGAGCTGGCAAACCGATACGAAGCCGGCGGCATCCCTCTCGCCGTGAACTACCTGCGTCGCTGGGCACCGAAGATCGTCATGGAAGCGGGGCGGATCGCCGCCGGCAAATATGGCGCGCTGATTTCGGCCTCGGCGATCTACACCAAGGGCATCGTCCATAATGGCGGGCACATGGTCGACCTCCTGCGCTTCCTGATCGGCGATCTCGAACTGCATTCGGTCGGCCCCGCGCGCTTCGATCACTGGGACGACGATCCCACGGTCAGCGCGATCCTGACCGCGAAGAACCAGGCGCCCGTGCACCTGGTCGCGGGCGATGCGCGTCACGTCACGCAGTTCGAACTGGAGCTGAGCTTCGAGAAAGCGCAGGTCGCCCTCCGCGATGGGGGCCGGCGGATCGAGCACAGGGTCGTGGAGGACAGCGCGGTCTATGCGGGCTATCTCGAACTGGGTCCGGCCACGTCCTCGGCTGGGGCGCTGGATGGCGCGATGACGAACGCCTATGGCAATATCCACAAGACGCTCCAGCAGAATGCGCCGCTCGCGAGCACTGGCGCGACGGCGCTCGCCGCACAGCGCCTGTGCGAAGACATCCGCCGCAAGGCATTCGATAGATTGGACAAAGGCACTCCCTCATGACCGAAAAACTGGCCCTGTATGGCGGCACCCCCGTCATCGATCGCGAACTCGCGCCGTTCCGCACGATCGGGCCGGAGGAAGAGGCCGCTGCGGCGCGCGTCGTCAAATCTGGCGTCTTGTCAGCCTATATCGGCTCGCGCGGCGAGATGTTCATGGGCGGCACGGAAGTGCGCGCCTTCGAAAAGAAGGCGGCGGGATATTTCGGCGTCAAGCACGCGCTCGGAGTCAACAGCTGGACCAGCGGGCTGATCGCCGAAGTCGGCGCGATCGGCGTGGAGCCTGGGGACGAGATCATCACCTCGCCCTGGACCATGTCCGCCACCGCAATGGCGATCCTGCACTGGAACGCGATCCCCGTGTTTGCCGATATTGATCGCGACACCTTCAACCTCGATCCCGAAAGCGTGCGCGCAGCTGTCACCGATCGCACGAAGGCGATCCTGGCGGTCGATATTTTCGGTCAGTCCGCCGACGTGCCCGCGCTGCGCAAGATTGCGGACGAGTTCGGCCTCAAGCTGCTGGGCGATACCGCGCAGGCGCCGGGCGCGAAGAACGATGGCTCACCCACAGGGACCGGCTACGATATCGGCGGCTTCAGCCTCAATTATCACAAGCACATCCATTGCGGGGAAGGCGGCATCCTCGTCACCGACGACGACGAATATGCGCGCCGCCTCGCGCTGATCCGCAACCATGGCGAGAACGTGATCGACCACGAGAAGCGCGAGGATCTGGCCAATATCATCGGCTATAATTTCCGCATGGGCGAAATCGAGGCGGCGATTGCGTCCTCGCAGCTCGACAAGCTGGCCAACCAGATTGCCGGCCGCCAGCGCGTGGCGGACGAGCTGAACGAAGGCCTTGCCGGGCTGGAGGGCCTGCAAACGCCCAAGCTGCTCGAAGGCGCGACCAACGTCTATTACGTCTACGGCATGATCCTCGATACCGAGGCGCTGGGCGTATCGCGCCCGCAACTGATCGAGGCGCTGAAGGCCGAAGGCGTGCCCGCGCTGATGAACGGCTATCTCAACATCCATCGCCTGCCGCTGTTTACCGAGCAGATCGCCTATGGCACCGGTAGCTTCCCCTGGAGCCTGCGCGAGGATCGCAATTTCGCCTATGGCACCGGTGTCTGCCCGGTGGCGGAGGAATTGCACGATACGAGCTTCCTCGGCCTGTCGATCTGCCTCAACGAACTCCCGAGCGAGGATGTGGCAGACATTGTGACAGCGTTCCGGAAGGTATGGAACAATCTCCACGCCTTGAAGGACTGAACATGGCGCCCTTTCCCGAGCTTTCCGGCGACAAGGTGGTGTTGCGGCCGTTCGGTCCGCAGGATATCACCAATGCCTATGTCGGCTGGCTCGGGGACCCGGAAGTCACCCGCTTTTCCAACCAGCGCTTCCGTACCCACACGCTCGACACCTGCCGGGAGTATCTCGCGAGCTTCGAAGGCACGCCCAATCGCTTCGTCTCGATCCATGACAGGGGGAGCGACAAGGCAATCGGGACGATGACCGCTTACGCCAACCCGCACCACGGCACCTGCGATGTCGGCATCATGATCGGCAATCGCGACTACTGGTCGGGCGGTTACGGGCAGGAGGCATGGAACCTGCTGCTCGACTGGCTGCTCTCGCCCGACGGCGGCGCAATCCGCAAGGTCACTGCAGGTACGCTCTCCTGCAATGGCGGCATGGTGAAGCTGATGGAGCGCTCCGGCATGGCACGCGAAGGCGTGCGCGTGGCGCAGGAAATCGTCGAGGGCGCGCCGCAGGATATGGTCCTTTACGGGCGCTTCGCATGATCGGAGAGCTACCGGGACCGGTCGCGGTGGTCGCGCATGACGCGGGGGCGGCGAACATCCTTTTCGCATGGCTTGCGGCGAGCGGGCGCAGGGACTTGCAGGTCGCCGTCGCCGGCCCGGCGGAGAAGCTGTGGCGCGCACAGTTCCCCGACCATCCGCCGCTGTCGGGCGCAGAGGAGGCGATCGACGGAGCTGCTACGCTCCTCAGCGGCACCGGCTGGGCGAGCGACTTGGAGCACGATGCGCGTGTAATGGCGGCTCAGCGCGATATTCGCTCGGTGGCGGTAATCGACCACTGGGTGAATTACGCGCCCCGGTTCAAGCGGGACGGAATACGCCAGCTACCCGACACGATCCTTGTGGGTGACGATTACGCCGCGGCGATTGCGCGCGACACCTTCCCCGATACGCGGGTCGAACAGTTGACCAACCTCTATTTGCGCGATCAGGCGCAGGCAGCAGGGCCAGTGCCTCCTGAGGGGGACATCTTGTTCGTGGCAGAACCCGCACGCAACGACTGGGGTCGCGGATCGCCGGGCGAGTTCCAGGCGCTCGATCACTTCATGGCGCAGCGTGCCTCGCTCGGCATCGGCGCCGAAGTCCCGATGCGCGTACGGCCCCACCCGTCCGACGAACCGGGCAAGTACGATACGTGGATCGATGGGCATTCGGGCACATCGATCGATCCCTCCCTCGACATGGGCGCTGCACTGGCTGGCGCACGCTGGGTTGCCGGGCTCAATTCCTTCGCGCTCGTGATTGCCCTCGAAGCTGGCCGTACGGCCATTTCATGCCTGCCGCCGTGGGCGCCCGACTGTGTACTGCCGCATGACGACATCCGGCGCATCTAGCCAAGCGTTAGGCGGCGCCAGTCTCGCCTACCGCCCCGATATCGACGGGCTGCGGGCTATGGCGGTCCTTTCCGTGGTAGGTTTTCACGCCTTCCCGGGCTATTTTCCCGGCGGATTTTTCGGCGTGGACGTGTTCTTCGTCATCTCGGGCTATTTGATTACCGGCCTGCTGATGCGAGAGCACGAGCACGCCGGGAAGATGAGCCTGACGGATTTCTACGCGCGCCGTATCCGCCGCCTTTTTCCTGCATTGCTGCTGGTGGTGGCGACAACCGCCTTGGTTGGCACTTTCCTGCTCTTTTCCCATGAATTCGCCCGGCTGGTGAAGCACGTCTGGGCCAGCTTGTTTTTCGTCGAGAACATCCTGCTCGCCAGTGAAAGCGGATATTTCGACGTCGATGCGTACCAGAAGCCCCTGCTCCATTTCTGGTCGCTGGCAGTCGAAGAGCAATTCTATATCGTCTGGCCGCTGGCCCTGATTGCCCTGGCCGGGTCGCGCCGCAATCTCGCGTTGCTGATAACAGGCATCCTCGCCGCGTCCCTGGCCATCACGTTTTTCGGCGCACTGCCCGAGGCGTGGCACTTCTATTCGCCCCTCACGCGGGCGTGGGAGCTGGCCGCAGGCGCTATGCTCGGATGGTGGCATGCCGGGCGAACCGGCGGCCCGGCGATGGCCTCCCACCGATTGTCCGGCATTCTCTCGCTCGTCGCACTCGGGGCGCTTACCGTAACGATGCTGCTGGCAAACGAAGCCATGTTCCACCCTGGCCTCATCACGTTGGCACCCGTAGTGGCAACCTGCATCCTCATCGCAACCGGTCCCCGTTCGCTGGGAAACCGCCTGCTTGCAATCAGGCCTGCCGTTTGGATCGGCCTCATCAGCTACCCGCTTTACCTGTGGCACTGGCCGCTGCTCAGCTACCTCTCGATCGTGGCGGAAGAGGAGCGCGGGCCTGCGTTGGTTCGTCTTGCAATGGTGATCTGCGCGTTGGTGCTCGCCGCGATCACGTACCTCTGGATAGAGCGCCCGCTGCGCCGGGCTGCGCGCACCAAAAGGATCGTTGGCGGCCTTGCGATCGGATCGCTGGCGCTCGCAGCCGTGGCGGGCGCGATGCTGTTTCTGCGACCTGCGGGTACGGACCGCCTCGCGATTGTGGCGCAGGAGCAGTTGGAAGGCGTGGCCTGGCGCTGGACGGCCAACGATCTATGCCGCGCCGAGCACGGGACCGAATACAGCGCATTCTGCATGCAAAACCGATCCGGCGAACCCGATGTATTCCTGTTCGGCAATAGCTACGTGAATCATCTCTACCCGGGCCTGATCGCACACCCCGGATTCAGCAATGCAACGATCGTAAATATCGAAACCTGTGAGGTGAGCAGGTCGATGCCAGCAGCCTACGATCAATGCGATGCGCAGTGGAAGATCCTGCGCGGGCTGCCCAAGGGTTCGCTGGTTATCGTATCGAACCAGTGGCCCGTTTTCGGCACTGATGGCCGCATGTTCGTGCTGAAACCCGATCGTCCGGGCCAGTCAGTGGACTATCCCGATATCGACGCATACCGCCGCGCACTTACGAAGCAGATGAGCGATCTCTCGGCGTTAGGTCATAGGGTCATCCTGATCGGTCCAAAAGCCGAATTGAGATACGATATGGCCGATTGTTACGCCCGCCCCCTTCGTCCGGCTACCCGCGATTGCCGTATGGACGAGGAGGATTACCTCGCTCAGACCGGGAAGACCCTCCGCTTGCTGGAAGAAATCGCCGATCGCGAGGAGAATATCCATTACTTCGACCTTGCCGGAGTGTTTTGCGACCAGGGCGTGTGCGACTATCGCACCGAAGAAGGATACCCCTTGCTGCGCGACAATAATGGCCATCTCTCGCAGCTTGGCAGCGAACTTGTGGTCAGGCACCTGGCCGGATGGATGCGCCGCGAGGGAATTCCCCTGCCCTGAAGGGCTGCGGGTCCCACAAGAAGGAAAGCCGCCATGAATAACCGCTTCGACACCGCGCCCATGTTCGGCGATCGGACATGATTGTTAAGACTGAAAGCCTGTGGCTCTGGCTTGGGATTGGCGCCCTGGCGCTGGTTGCCTTTTCGGGGGGGATGGCCGCCGCGACGTACGAGATCTTTCCCTACGAGCAGGTTCGGGCCCTGAAGAATGCCATCGATGGCGATGACGGATCACGCGACCCGACAGAGTATATCGACAACCCCAAGGCGGTGGAGGTGGGCGCTAGCGACCCTCAATGGAATACTCGCGCCCGAAATGTGATTATCGGCGATTCGCTGACCGCCAATGCACGCCTGGAAGAGATGTTTCCGCAAGCGTCCATCGCCAATCGCGGAGTTGGTGGCGACACGATACAGGGTGCGTTGGATCGCCTTCCAGGTATTCTTGAACTCAGGCCGCAACGTGCGTTCATCTTCATCGGGCATAATGACATCCTGGTCGACAATCCGGTCGATGAGATTTTCGCAAGGTTCGAAGCCCTAGTCGACAATCTGCAGGCGGCCGAAGTCGAGCCGGTTGTCCAATCCGTTCTCATCTGCGGCGAAAATCCGGCTTGTACGCCGCGCAAGCGTCGAAATGCACGAGAGCTCAACCAGCGGCTGGCCGAAATGGCGCAGGCGAAAGACATTCCCTTTATCGATCTCAACCAGGTGATGGCGGACGAGGATGGCTTGAAACCTGAAATGACGTGGGACGGTATCCACCTTGCGGCCAAGGGCAATAAGACCTGGCGCGATGCGATGGCCCCTTATGTTATCGAAGGCCCTGCAGACGACGACTGAGCCAATCCTGCGCGCAGCACGAGAAGCGCTTGCGATTTCGCCCCCGCGATGACAGGGCGCGTGGCCATGTGTTTTCGCGCTGATAGACCCATGAGCCGAGCCGGTGCAGCCCGCAGTGGCAGCAGCGGGCGATGCGCGCGATGACCTCCATGTCCGCCCGAACGGTCTGGCTCGAACAGCCAGGTCAGCTTGCGCTGCGCGAAGAGCCGCTCGCGTCCCCGGGGGAAGGCGAAATCCTGTGCGAGACGATCGTTACCGCGATCTCTCCGGGCACGGAACTGGCCGCATGGCGTGGCCTCCCCCCGCTCAGGCCCGGCGTGGTCTATCCGCGCCTGCAGGGATACTGCAATGTCGCACGCGTGCTGGAATGCGGGCCGGGCGTTGACGGTATCCAGCCTGGGGATCGCGTACTCAGCCTGCAATCGCACCGCAGCCATTTCGTGACGGATCAGGCGGGCGCGGTCTATGTCTTGCCCCCCGAGGCGCGGGCCGACCGCGTTGTCGCAGCCTACCTCTTCCACCTCGGCTATAATGCAGTGCTGCGCAGCAATGTGCGCGCTGGACATAGGGTGCTAGTGATCGGCCTTGGTGCATTGGGCCTGACATCGGTCGCGATGGCCAACCTCGCCGGGGCGCAAGTGAGTGCGATATCCGGGCATGCGGTGCCTGCGGATATTGCGCGCCAATATGGAGCGCGTTCAGTGTTCGCTCGCGACGAGTACGAAGCTGCAAGCGAAGCGGATATTGTCATTGCGACCACCAATGGCTGGGGCGATTTCGATCTCGCCCTGCGGGCCGCTGCGCAGAATGCGACGATTGCCTGCCTCGGCTTTCCCGGTCGCGGGCAGGCTCCCGGCGAATTCAACCCGCTGGCGAGCGAGCATTTCTACATGAAGCAGTTGCGGATCGAGGCGGTCGGCTGGTCCCCGCTCGAGAATGACAGCCGGGGCTTCGCGCGGTTCAACCAGCGAGACAATATCGCCTTTCTTGCCGGCGCGATCGAGGATGGACGTCTCGACCCCGCACCGATCATCTCGGGCACCTATCCGGGCGAGGATATCGAGCAGGCATACCGGGATCTCGACGCACGTAAGGATGACGCGGTGACCTACCTGCTGGAATGGAACCGATGAGCGCACCGCAAGACCTGACCGCCGGCGTGATCGGCTGCGGGCGCATGGGCGCATTCAGCAGCGAAAGCATGCGTGTGCATGGGCCGCAAAGCTTCTTCCCGCTTGCCCATGCCGAGGCGATCGACACAGCGGGCGGCGTCGACCTGATCGCGCTGTGCGATCCCAACGAGGAAAGCCTCGCGCGTGCTGGCGAGCACTATGGTGTCGAACGGCTCTACACCGATCATCGGGCGCTGCTCGCCGCAGGTGCGCCGGACCTGCTCGGCGTCGCGACCCGCACCATCGGGCGGGCCGAGATCATGCTCGATGCCATCGCGGCTGGCACGCGGGCGCTGCATGTCGAAAAGCCGGTGTGCAATTCGGTCGCAGAGCTGGAGAAGCTCGAAGAACTGTTCGCGCGCGACGATGTGTTCGTGACTCTTGGCGCATTGCGGCGCCATCTCGCGACCTATCGCGAAGCTGTCGACATGGCGCAATCGGGGCGCTTCGGCGCCCTGAAAGAGGCGCACGGCGAGTTCGGGGAGCGCGCGCTCTACTGGTCGCACCCGCATACGGTCGATCTGTTCCTGATGGCGGCGGCGGGCGCGCGTGTGGAAGCGGTCCAGGCGCGGCTGGGCGCGGTGGAGCGCGACGGTTCGACCATCGTCAACGACCCGCTGGTCGAGCATGCGAGCATCTTCTTCGATGGCGGGTTTGCGGGCCACATCACCCGCCTGCCCGGTACCGATTTCCGGCTCGCGACCGAAACTGCGCAGATCGCGGTGGTCGCCAATGGCCACAGCCTGTGGGTTTCGGGGCGCGAAATGCCCGATCCGGGCGCACCTGCGTCCACCGGTCCCGCAGGTCCGAACCCTTATCACGAACCTGAGCGTATCGAACGGGACGGCGAAGCGGGGCCGCAGGGTGTGCTAGTGCCGATCAGGCAGCTAGTCGCAGCCTTGCAGGGCGATGCCGAGGCGCAGACGGCCAACCGGCTGCTCAAGCGCGATATCGTGACGGGACAGAAGATCCTGTTCGCGATCGTGCAATCGCATCTCGAAGGGGGGCGACCGGTGAAGCTGGAAGAAATCGACCCCTCCATGTCCATCGAAGGACGCAGCGGGAATTTCTACGCATGAGCGAACAGGCGAAGGCCAAGCCGCGCATCCTTTTCTTCGCGCGCGGATACCAGACCGGCTTCTATCCGGAACTGCGTGACGACCGTTACGAAGCGGTCTTCGTCACGCTGACTCGCGAAGAGGCCGAGCAAGTTCGTTCCAAGGGGTGCGAGGTCGCAGCTTGTTTCGAGGAAGATTTCGACACGATCGAACCCGCAGAGGTCCCGCCGCACTACCTGCTGACATCGCTGATGTCGGAGCGGTTCCTGGGCCGGTACGACCAGGAAACGCGGCTGGAAATCCTCGGCAAGGAAATCGCTTTCTGGCGCGGCCTGCTCGACGAATATACGCCCATCGCAGTGCTCAACGAGATCGTTGCGATCGAAATTTCGGAAGTCCTGCTGATCGAAACGCGGCAGCGCGGTATCGAGTATCTGGCTCCGATGTACTGCCTCATCGAAGGCATGTTCTACTGGCAACCGGATCCGCTCACGCTGTCGGGCCAGTCGCTCGACCTGCCGGAACCCTCGCCGCACGCGCTGGAACTCGCCGATGCCTATCTGGAGCAGGTGCGGCAAAGCGACTACAAACCCTATTACGTTCGCAACCTGGCGGGGCGGCGCAGCCTCAGGCCCGTGGCGATCGGCCTAGCAAAGTCGGTGCAGTGGCGGCTGCGCGACCGGCGTTCGCGCAATTCGGACAAGTCCGGCGCCTTCCGATACGAAAGCTACTCGGAGGAATACGGCAAGCGCCTGCAGGTCTTCTCGGCCAGCTTCACACGTAGCTACGACGAGCTGGACGCAATCCCGGAAACCCGCGAGATCGTCCTCTATCCGCTCCATCAGGAGCCGGAGGCCACGCTCAATTACATGAGCGAGTTTATGGCCAACCAAGTCGCCACGATCGAGAACATCCTCAAGTGTCTCGGCCCACACCAGACGCTCGTCGTGAAGGAGCATCCGGTCGACAAGGGTGCGCTGCTACGCCCCAAGTTCCAAGACATCCGGGCGCGCTATTCCAGCCTCGTGTTCCTGCCTGCGGAGGTCCATGCACGCGAGATCCTGACCCGCTGCGACCGGGTAGTGACACTCACCAGCAGCGTCGGCTGGGAAGCTGCGTGTCTTGGCAAGAGCGTATGCGTCATGGGCGAAATCTACTGGGACAGCGTACCGGGCGTGACCCGGATCGGCTCATGGCAGGATTTGCGCCAAGCCATGCGCACGCCGGTCGCAGACATGGAGCGGGTCGATCCCGAAGACGCGCGACGCTTCGTCGCCGGGCTCGCCGAATTCAGCCACAAGGGTCGCCCGCTACCCAATCCGCATCTGTACGATCCTGCCAATATTGCCGATGTGCGCGATGCGATCGTGGCAGGCGCGGGAATTGCGCAGATTGCGGCAAAGACCTAAATCAGCGCACGTGAAACGTATTCTCGTCAAACTATGGATGGTCGAATCCAACATTCGCGGGACCATGCGCCTGTCGAAATGGTTCCATTTCAAGGTTCCGCTAGTTGGCCGGGCGATCTCCATGATCCTCGACCGTTCGCTGCTGCTGCGATATGGTTTCGAAGTGACCTCCTATCGGGTCAACGTCCGCCAATTGCAGGCCTCGCATCCCAATGGCGTGCTGCTGGGCGGCAACGGGATCGTCTCGGATGGCCGTGTGGCGGTAATGTCGGGCGTAAAATTTGTCGGGCCTGCGCCGGATAACGAACGCTATCTGGAACGCCATCGGACAGGTGACGTATTCCGCTTGGGCGACAATGTGGTTATTGGAGCGAACTCGGTGGTCGTCGGCCCGGTAGAGATATGTGACAATGTGGTGATCGGCGCAATGTCGCTGGTCAATCGCTCGATCACCGAACCGGGGACCTATGTCGGGATTCCCGCCAAACGAATAAGGGACGATGTCCCAAGCGACATCTGGGTGTCGCGCTCGGGTGCCAAGGCTCAGGCACCGGCTTGATGAAGGAATGAAGTGTGATGGCTAGTGCCGCTTTGCATGATACCGCCAATTTCCTGCGCTGGCGCCTTGTTCCGGTGCGCAAGCTCGGCAAAGTGAAGAACCAGCTGGTAGGGCGCGCCGCACCGCCGCGCCGCGCAACATCTTTCGATCCTGACCGGCTAGCACAATTGCATGCCGTAGGCTGCTGCCCGGCGCTACCTGTCGATCAGGGCCTGGTTGCGCAAATCCAGGATATGTACATGCCGCGCGCCGAAAAGGTGGTGCCCACCACGCGCGGGCATCCGTTCACCAACGTCATGCCTCCGGAAGACTATCACGCGGACAATCCGGTTTTTCGTCTCGCCTTCTCGGACGATATCCTCAATGCGGCGGAAGCCTATTTCGATGGCAAGTTCTCGTTTGCCAGCATCCAGGTCATCCGCTCATTCCCGACCGAGGGCAAGCTGCGCGAGAGCCAGAAGTGGCATCGCGATTACGGCGACAGCCAGTCGCTCCATTTCATCCTCTATCTCAACGATGTGCTGGATGACGATGGCGGGCCGTTTGCCTATATCGACCGCGAAAAGAGCAAGAAGGTCAATCGCTCTCCCGTCATCCGC
Organism: Alteriqipengyuania sp.; assembly: GCF_964222115.1. NCBI lineage: Bacteria > Pseudomonadati > Pseudomonadota > Alphaproteobacteria > Sphingomonadales > Erythrobacteraceae > Alteriqipengyuania > Alteriqipengyuania sp. The sequence goes on along the minus strand of NZ_CAXQBM010000066.1, from coordinate 4,907 downwards.
CGCCTGACCGACGATGAGATCGCGGCCGAAACGGGCGACGATCACTACGAGCGGTTTTACGGCAAGGCGGGCGAGGCGATCCTGACCGATCCTGCAGTCTGCTATCACTTCGGCAGCCGGTGCAAGACTCCGCGCACCGCAGTGTTCGTCACCTTCAACACCCACGTACCCTATACCGAGATGATGCAGCCGCTCGGCAGCCATCGCAAACGCGCCGCGGAGCAGGCGCGCAAAGTCCGCCCGGACCTGCCCGGCGAGTATATCGATTCGATCCTCCAGGTCTGATCGCAACACTCGCCGGCTGGCACAGCAATGTTAGCGACCCGCGCAGCATTCGTGGCCGTAGGGCTGGCCGTCAACGTGCTGATGATGGTGCGCGGCATCATCTTCATGACAATACTGGGCTACGAGGATCTGGGGCTGGTCGCGCTGGTCCAGTCGGTGATCCTGTTTTCCGGGCTGATGCATTTCGGGCTGCTCAATGGTGGCTATCGCCTGCTGTGCCATGCAGGCGCGGCCTACAAACAGCGCATCGTCGATCTCGCCTATACGGGCTTCGCTTCGATTGGCGCGCTGATCGGACTTTCTGCCCTGATCGTATCCTTCTGGATCGACAGCGACCTCTATCGCGTGATCGCTGCGCTGACTGCCCTGGCGGGGTTCTGCACGCTGATCCGGTCATGGATGACCAACGAGATGGTCGCGGCTGGGCGCCTGCGTTCTGTCAATGCGATCAACGGTATCTCGATGCTGGCATCGCTTGCGCTGGTCGGGCTGCTGTATCCGGGGTTGGCCCCGTTCGACCCCGCACTTGTCGCTGTGCTGTCGATTGCGGTTCAGCCCGTGCTGTTCGTCGCCCTGTCGTTTGCAAGCGGTGCAGTGCTCAAGCCGCGGCGTTTCAAGGCATCGAAACGCCTGTCCAGGGTGATCTTTGCAGCAGGCTTCACCCTGTTCCTGACCGGGATCGCAATCCAGCTGATGAACCTGATGGAACGTTCCTATGTTTCAGGCCAGTTGGGGCTGGAGGCGCTTGGTCGGCTTTACCTCGCCTTCCTGTTCCTGACGCTGTTCCAACTCGCGCCCAATCTCGTGCAGCAAGTGTTCCTGCCCAATATCGTCAACGCCTTCAAAGCGCGCGAAAAAGCCACAGTCTCGCGCGAATTGCGCCATCTTCTGATTGTAACCACCGGATATGCCACGGCGGCTTGCCTGGCATTGTGGCTATTGGCAGAGCCGCTTTTGCAGCTGATCCTGCCCGAATACGTACCCGACCTGAGATGGGTCTATCTGCTTGCGCCGGGGCTGATCGCCTTCACCCTCTCGGCACCATTCGCCCTCACATTCAACGTGGTGATCGATTATCGGTGGTATGTCGTGGCATATGGCGTGGGCATGGCGAGCACTGCGGGAATTCTGGGAGGCGCAATCCTGTTCGACGCACCATTCACGCTCGACGGGATGATGATCCTGCGCAGCGCAATCTATGCGGCCATGGCCGCGATTCTTATAGTCGGATGGTGGCGACTGTCACGCAGCTATCCGGAATTCCGAATGACGATCCGCTAGAGAGGGGTAGCTTGCTGCTCCACTGCCGAGCGTGTAGGCGAAACATCCGATCCGGGAGCTTGAACGGGCAACAAGACATGCTGACTCTGCGTCTGGGCGAGCGCCCGCCCTTGCTGCCATTTCATGCCACCTTGCCGCTTGGCGACCTTCCCGAAGCGATCGCAAGCGCACCCGAAGGCTTTTGACATGGATGCCGTGACCATCCGGGCCGGCAAGAGTCAGGCAATGCGCGATATGGCCGCGCTGCGTATGCGCCAGCTTGCCCTGTTTGCGGGCATCCTGATGTCCGGTGGTCTTCAGACAATTCCCCGCGAACCGCTACTGGTGCTCGTCCTTGCGATCTGCTTCGCCTTCACGAACCCGCTTCGCATGTTCAAGGCAGAATTCGGCGCCATCTGGATTTTGCTGCTGGCCACGGTCGCCGTCGCACTTTTGGGCGGGCAATCCTTCCAGGTTGCGCCCATGCTCATCCGGTATTCGAATTTCCTCGCAGGCCTTGCCCTACTCGCGATGTATATCGACAGGCGGCCCGGAGCGATTGCCGAAGATCTCTATATCATGCTTAAGTTTATGGCATTTCAGGCGGTCTTGACCCCGTTATTTGCATTGATTGTGCCACAGCTTTTCACAACATTTATGTACAAGAATACTATTTACACTACTTTTCTGTACATTTTCACTTACCATGAATTTATTGTAGGGGCCACGCTATTTAAAAGACCCGATGGATTTTTCTTCGAGCCCGGCGTCTTCCAAATCTATCTGAACATATTTCTCTTCATATGCCTTTTTCTGCGGCGTTTTTCGTATTTCGACGTCGGCCTTGCCACCCTCGCGGTGATGGCGACCCAGTCGACGACGGGTGCCGCCATTCTCGTGATGCTTTATTGCGTCGCCTATTGGCGCTTCCTCAAGACGGCCGGGCGCATGCAGAAGCTCGCGGTGCTGATCGTAGGTCCGATCCTGCTGCTGCCCATCGCGACCTACGCAACCTATAACCTCGCGGAGAAATTCTACGGGGAATTCAGCGGCTCGGCCGAGGCGCGCGAATACGATCTGCGCACAGGCCTGAACGTGGTGATGGAAAATCCCCTCACCGGGATCGGGTTCGATTACGAACGGTATTTCGACGTCGCTCAGGAGGTCGGCTATCGCGACCTCGACCTGTCCGACGAGAACATGACCGAACGCTCGAACAGCAACGGAATCGTAACGCTTCTCTATTCGATCGGCATCCCGTTGGGGCTCGTATTCCTGTGGAGTGCGCTGCGCCAAAGGATGTTCAGGCCACGATTGCTGATGGCGGGGCTGGTATTGCTTTCGATGACGTCGGAGCCGCTCATCTTCACACCTTTCATCCTGATGATCGTGTTCAGCGGCTTGCTGCTCAAGACACGTAAAGCCCCCCAGGCCCGCGCGGCGACCGCGCGCCCCCGGAGTGCACTGGCCGTCCGCAGCTAAGGCGAAACAATGCCCAAGATCCTGTTCATCGGCATCGATTTCTATGCCTACACCACGGAAATCCGAGCTGCGTTCGAGCGGCTGGGTTACACCAGCGATTTCCATCCGATCGAGCACATCGACTTCTGGAGCAAGACCGCCAAGAAGTTCCTCCCCGGCCCCTACCAAAAGCGGCTCGACGCCTATCATGCGCGGATCATCGAAGAGAGCGCGGCAACACAGTACGACATTGTGCTGTTCATCCAGGTCCACCATGTCAGCCACGCGAATATGCAGCGGTTGCGCGAACTCCAGCCGCAGGCCCGCTTCGTGCTCTACAACTGGGATTCGCTGACCACGCACGACTACCGACCTTACAAGCCGTTTTTCGACCACATCCTCACCTTCGACCCGGACGATGCGCAGGCCGCCGGCGTCACCTACCTGCCGCTATTCGCAATTCCCGCCTTCTACGCGGTCGATCGCAGCAGGCCGAAGGACATCGATCTCTATTTCGTGGGCGCGATCGGATCGCTCGCCCGGTTCGAGGCGCTGGAGAAGCTCCACGCCTTTTGCGAAGTGCACGGCCTCGTCACCCACTTCCACCTCAAGTGCAGCCCGGCGGTGCAATTGATGCTGAAGCGTAAGGGTAAGAGCCTGCCCGGAATAACCGGCGATTCGCTGCCCTTCGAGGCGATCATCGATCTGATCGAACGGTCGCGCGGCACCTTCGATTTCGCCAACCACGCGCAGTCTGGCTACACGATGCGGCTTATCGAGAACATGGCCGCCGGGGTGAAGGTGGTGACCGAGAAAAAGCGCATCGCGACCGAGGATTTCTACCGCGACGATCGTTTTCTGGTCATCGAGGATCACGATCTTTCGGCCGTGCCGGAATTTCTGGCAAAGCCGATTACCTCCGAGCTGGAGGTAGAGCGCTTTTCGGTCGACAACTGGGCGCGCCAGCTGCTGGCGCCAGCAGGGGAATCGCAGTGAGCGAAGAAACCAAGGGACTGCGGCAGAGCATCGCGAAGCGGGTGCAGTGGCTACGCTGGTATCGCTACAAGATGGCGGGATACGATATCCACCCGAGTTGCGAGATAGAGCGCGGGCTGAACCTAGACCGCTATTTCCCGCAAGGAATCCATGTCGGCGCGCACACGATCCTGACCAGCCGGGTGACGATCCTCAGCCACAAGCTCGTGCCCAAGAAGAGCCTGGGCCGCTACGATGGCGAGAAGGTGCATACCTATATTGGCGAATGGTGCGTCATCGGGATCGGCGCGGTGATCATGGGCGGCGTGCGAATCGGCGACCAGTGCGTGATCGGATCGGGCGCAGTTATCACCAAGGACGTGCCATCCAACACGATCATGGCCGGAAATCCGGCGCGCGTGGTGCGCGAAGGGATCGAGATGGAAGATCTCAGGCTGTAACGCGGCCAAGCTCGGCAGTTGATTCTCGGATCGACGCTGCTAAGCGGCTCACGCAAATTTCCTCCCCGAATTTCCGGAGCCACTCGCCACTGCGCGGCATGGGAATGTCGGCCGGATACGGATCGGATCGAAATTCGGGGGCAAAGCAAAGGATGCTTGAAATGCAGAAGACTGCCCTGGTTTGCGGTGCCGGTGGGTTCATCGGTGGACACTTGGTCAAGCGCCTCAAGAATGAAGGCTTCTGGGTCCGCGGCGTTGACCTGAAGTTCCATGAGCATGCCGAAACCGAGGCAGACGATTTCGCAATCGGCGATCTGCGCGACCAGCGCTTCGTGCGCGAAGTCGTCGACCAGCGGTTCGACGAGGTTTACCAGCTGGCGGCCGACATGGGCGGTGCGGGATACATCTTCACCGGCGAGAACGACGCCGACATCATGCACAATTCGGCGACGATCAATCTCAACG
>NZ_CAXQBM010000065.1:0-76355 GCF_964222115.1 Alteriqipengyuania sp. | reverse complement strand
CCTCCGAAATCGGTCAGCAAGGACGACAAGAAGGCGCTCGAGAACCTCGAACGCGACCTCAAGCACGTCGTCTTCGGCCAGGACGAGGCAATTCATCGCCTCTCGACCGCGATGAAGCTGAGCCGCGCAGGCCTGCGCGATCCGGACAAGCCGATCGGCTCGTTCCTGTTCTCCGGCCCGACCGGCGTCGGCAAGACCGAAGTCGCGCGCCAGCTCGCCAGCATCATGGGCATCGAACTGAAGCGCTTCGACATGTCCGAATACATGGAGCGTCACAGCGTTTCGCGTCTGATCGGTGCGCCTCCGGGCTATGTCGGATACGACCAGGGCGGCCTCCTCACCGATGCCATCGACCAGAACCCGCATTGCGTGTTGCTGCTCGACGAAATCGAGAAGGCGCATCCCGACCTCTTCAACATCCTGCTGCAGGTGATGGATAACGGCCGCCTGACCGACCATCACGGCAAGACGGTCGACTTCCGTAATGTGGTGCTCATCATGACCACCAATGCGGGCGCGTCGGACATGGCCAAGCAGGGCATCGGTTTCGGCGACGTGTCGAAGGAAGATGCGAGCGAGGAAGCGGTGAAGCGCATGTTCACCCCCGAATTCCGCAACCGCCTCGATGCGATCGTGCCCTTCGGCTACCTCGGCAAGAGCACCGTTGCCCGCGTCGTCGACAAGTTCATCCTCCAGCTGGAACTGCAGCTGGCCGAACAGAATGTCGACATCCAGTTCGACGATGCGGCCAAGGCATGGCTCGGCGACAAGGGCTATGATCGGTTGTACGGCGCGCGCCCGATGGGCCGCCTGATCCAGGAGAAGATCAAGCAGCCGCTGGCCGAGGAACTGCTGTTTGGCAAGCTGGCCGATGGTGGCGAAGTCAATGTCAGCCTCAAGAATGGCAAGCCGCACTTCGAACTCACCCCCGCTCCGCCGAAAGCGAAGAAGGGCTCCGGGCGCAAGAAAGCCGCACCGAAGAAGAAGGCCGATGGCGATGGCGCACAGGCGAGCGCGGACAAGGACAGCGAGGGCTGATCCTTTCATCGCTGGCGCAAGGCGCTCGAATATGATTGAACCTCCCCGGTCCGTATCGGGGAGGTTTTTTCATGCGCAGTTCTGTTCTTGCAATCGCTCTGGCCCTTGGTCTCGCGGCACCCGCCGCAGCGCAGACCGGGACGGGCGAAAAGGCCACGCCTGCGCCTCTGGCTGCGCGCACGGCCGATAGCGGGCTGCCACTCACGCCCGCGCAAAAAGCCACCGCGCTGCCCCATCTCGACCTGCGGCTGAAGGTCGACCCGGAAAGCAAGAGCATCGAAGGCGAGGCGATTTACACGATCGAGGCATTGTCGGCGCTCGACCGGTTCGAAGTCGACCTCGATCCGCGTTTCACGATTTCCTCGGTAAGCGTGGATGGTTCGGCTGCCGCGTGGGAGAGCGATTCAGGTCAGGTGTCCATCCCGCTTGGCAAGACGCTTGCGGCCGGCGAAACCGCCCGGGTCTCGCTCAGCTGGAATGGCAAGCCCCATGTTGCGCTTCGCGCGCCGTGGCAGGGTGGTTTCGTGTGGGACGAGACCGAGGATGGCAGGCCGTGGGTCGCCACCGCGGTGCAGATGAACGGGTGCGACCTGTTCTGGCCCTGCATCGACTACCCGACCAAGGAGATCGAGCGGCTCGACAGCGCCATCACCGTGCCCGAAGGGCTGGTCGCGGCGGGCAACGGGACATCGGCGGGCAGCGAGACGGCAGATGGGTGGACCACGTGGCGCTGGACCACGCGCAATCCCAATACCTATGCCATCGCGCTGAATATCGCGCCCTACGGACTGGTCGAAGACAGTTACGAAAGCCGGTTCGGCAATACGATCCCGATGGCTTTCTGGCACCTGCCCGGCAATGGCGAAGAGGCGAAAACACTGTTGCAGGAGGTGAAAACCTACCTCGATTTCTTCGAAGAGGTGATCGGGCCCTTTCCCTTCGGCGACGAGAAGGTCGGGCTGGCAGAGACGCCGCATCTCGGCATGGAGCACCAGACGATCAACGCCTACGGAGCCAAGTTCAGGCCCTCTGCGCTGGGGTATGACGGGCTCGCGCAGCATGAATTCGCGCACGAATGGTTCGCCAACCAGCTGACCAACACCGCGCCCAACCATATGTGGCTGCACGAAGGGCTCGGCAGCTACATGCAGCCGCTGTTCCAGCAGTGGCGCGATGGCGAAGCGGCCTACCTGGCGGCCATCGTGTCGCAGCGCGCAGGCGTCCTGAGCAAGAGCCCGGTGGTACCCGCCGAGCCGATCTCGCTCTCCCACTATCTCGATGCCGAGGCCGGGTGGGGCCGCGACATCTATTCCAAGGGCAGCCAGATCACCCACACGCTGCGCAGCGTCATGGGGGACGAGGCTTTCTTCCGCGCGATCCGCCGCCTTGTTTATGGCCGGATCGATCCACAGCCCGGCAACTTCGTGCCCCAGTTCGCCAGTACGGACGATTTCGAGAGGATCGCCGAGGAAGAAAGCGGCCGCGACCTGGGCTGGTTCTTCGATGCCTACCTGCGGCAATCCGCTTTGCCCCGCCTGATCGAGCAGCGGGACGGTAGCAGCCTGGCGCTGCAGTGGCAGACCGATGGCGGCACGGCCTTTCCCATGCCGCTCGACATCAAGGTGGGCGACCGAGTGATGGTCGCCGCCATGGAGGATGGCAGCGCAACCGTGGACCTGGGATCGGAAGATGCTCACTACGTGATCGACCCGATGGCGAAGGTGCTGCGCCACAATCCGCATATCGAACGCTGGCAGGCATGGGTGGCCGAACAGGAAGCGCTCGAGAAGGCCAAGGCAGAAGCAGCAGCGAAGGCCGAAGCGGAGGCAGAGACCGCCGGGGACGACTAGGCCGGAACCGACTGGCGCGCAGGCCGGTTCTTCCCGGAGTGAGCGCGCCTTTCTCCTGGATCCAGCCCTACCCGCACGGCATCCACGTGGTGCCCGCCGATGCGTGGGTCGATCCATCGCGTGCCGTCGATTGCGCGCTCGTCACTCACGGCCATGCAGACCATGCGCGCGGCGGCCACGGGCGCACCATTGCCACGCCTGAGACCTTGGCGATCATGGAACTGCGCTACCGCACCGGGGCGGCGGACGACGCGGGCGAAATCCCGCACAAGGCAGTACCGGTGCAGTACGGGGAAAGCATCGCGCTATCCGGCGGCGTGACGGCAACCTATGTCCCCGCGGGCCACGTGCTCGGCAGCGCGCAGATATTGCTGGAGCATGCGGGCGAGCGGATCGTCGTCACCGGCGATTACAAGCGCCGCCCGGACCCGACCTGCCCGCCCTTCGAAGTGACGCCATGCGACATCTTCATCACCGAAGCGACCTTCGGCCTGCCGCTGTTCACCCACCCGCCCATCGAAGGCGAAATCGCCAAGCTGACCGAGCGGCTGGCCGCGTATCCCGATGCATGCGTGCTGGTGGGCGCCTATGCGCTGGGCAAGGCGCAGCGGGTGATCGCGGAATTGCGCGCTGCGGGCCATACGGACCCGATCTACCTCCACGGCGCGATGGAGCGCATGTGCCGGTTATACGAGGATCACGGTGTCGACCTGGGCGAGCTGCGGCTGGTCGCCGACGCCACGAAGGACGAGATGCGCGGGCACGTGATTGTCAGCCCGCCATCGGCCCTGAATGATCGCTGGAGTCGCCGCCTGCCCGATCCGATCACCGCCATGGCGTCAGGCTGGATGCGCGTGCGCCAGCGCGCCCGCCAGCGCAATGTGGAACTGCCGCTGGTGATTTCCGACCATGCCGACTGGGGGGAGCTGACCGACACGATTCGGCAGGTGAACCCGCAGGAAACCTGGATCACCCACGGGCGCGAGGAAGCGCTGCTTCGCTGGTGCCAGCTGCACCAGCGCCCCGCCCGTGCGCTCGCCATGGTTGGTTACGAGGATGAGGATGACTAGCGTCTCCCCACCCTCGCATTGGCCGTCAGCCTATCGCGGCAAGACCTTCGGCGATCTTCGTCAGCGCGTCTTCGGTGATCGCGCCCTGGGAGAACGGCTGGACCGCCTTCAGGCTCATCGACTTGAACTGGCCGTAGGCGGGATGCTCATCGAGGCCGGGCAGCTGCTCGAGCACGACTGCGCGCGCGGCATCATCGGCCATCAGCGCTTCGATCGGGCTCTCGATCGTCAGCGCCTGCGCCGCATGATCGGCATGGTCGTCCATCGCCAGCGCGGCAACGGGCGCAAACAGCAGCGGCAGGGCAAGCAGGGCAGTCTTCATGGCAATATCTCCCGTCGATTGGTGCACTCTTGGTGTCGGCGCGGACAATTGCACACATCCCACCATACGCAAGCGCGCATCGACTAATGCATGATTTCGCCCGCCTGATCGACGCGCTGGTCTATACGCGCAGCCGGAACGAAAAACTGCGGCTGATCGGTGAATACCTGCGCTCCACGCCCGATCCCGACCGCGGCTGGGCGCTCGCCGCGCTAAGCGACGGGCTCGACTTCCCAGCCGTCAAATCCTCCACCATCCGCAATATCCTGAAAGACCGCGTCGACCCCGTCCTGTGGACGCTAAGCCGCGATTTCGTGGGCGACACGGCAGAGACCGCCAGCCTGTTATGGCCCGCTCCCGAAGCGCCGCCTTCGCCCCCCAGCGTAAGCGAAACGGTCGACCTGCTGCGCAGCATGACGCGCAAATCGGTGCTGACAGAGCTGCCCGAACTGCTCGACCGGCTCGACGTGTCGGGCCGCTATGCGCTGCTGAAGCTCGCCACCGGCGCCATGCGGATCGGTGTGTCGGCGCGGCTCGCCAAGGTCGCCTTTGCGCAGGCCTTCGATGTGCCGGTCGAGGATGTGGAGGAATACTGGCACGGCCTCACGCCGCCCTACCCCGAACTCTTCGCCTGGGCCGCCGAGGGTGCGGACCCGCCCGACCTCACCGACGTGCCGCTGTTCAAGCCGTTCATGCTCGCACACCCACTGGAAGACCTGGTCGTCAGCCTCGACGATTATGTCGCCGAATGGAAGTGGGACGGTATTCGCGTGCAGTTGGTCAATGCTGGCGGAGAGACCCGAGTCTATTCGCGCGGGGGCGACGACATCTCGCACACGTTCCCCGAAATGCTGCCCGCGCTGGACTTCCCCGCGATCCTCGATGGCGAACTGCTGGTCCAAGGTAACACGCAGGGCGGTGAAGCGGGCGGCGCGGCCAGTTTCAATGCACTCCAGCAGCGGCTCGGCCGCAAGACCGTCAGCAAGAAGATGCTGGCCGAAAGCCCCGCCTTCGTGCGCGTCTACGATGTGCTCTCGCTCGATGGCGAGAACCTGCGCAACAAGCCGTGGAGCGAACGGCGCGCCATCCTCGAAAAGCTGATGGCACGCCTGCCAGCCGAGCGCTTCGACCTCAGCCAGATCGTCGAGGCGCGCGATTTCGAGCATCTGGCGCAGATCCGCGAAGGCGCGCGCGACGATGCCATCGAAGGGCTGATGCTCAAGCTTCGCGACAGCCCCTACGTGCCGGGCCGCAGGACTGGCCTATGGTACAAATGGAAGCGCGACCCGCTGCTGATCGATTGCGTGCTGATGTATGCGCAGCGCGGCAGCGGCAAACGTTCCAGCTTCTATTCGGACTACACCTTCGGCTGCTGGGATGGAGACCCGGATGCCGGCGCCGAACTGCTGCCGGTAGGCAAGGCCTATTCGGGCTTCACCGATGCGGAACTCAAGAAGATCGACCGGCATGTGCGCCAGAATACGGTCAACCGCTTCGGCCCGGTGCGCGAGACCGATAAGAGCCTGGTGTTGGAAGTCGCGTTCGATTCCGTCCATGCCAGCAAGCGCCACAAGAGCGGCCTCGCCATGCGCTTTCCGCGCATCCACCGCATCCGCTGGGACAAGCCGCCGCACGAGGCAGACCGGATCGAGAGTCTACGCGCCCTCATCCGCGACTAGTCCTCTCTCCCGGCCGTTTTCACCTTCGCCCGAGCCTCGATGAGTTGCAGGACTTCCTCGTCCCCTTGCTGTTCGTCAGTCGGCGCGAACAGCGCTTTCCCTCGCGGATCTGTGCCCTCCGGAGCCGGAACGAGATAGTAGACCGCCAGCGATCGACGCGTTTCGTCTTCCGGGCAGACGAGGGGCGGCAGCAGGCCATGCCAGCTGTCTTGCGTGGTATCGAACAGCACCGCCCGATTGAAGCGCGGTACAATCTCCTTCACCAGCTTACCGGGCGCTTTCCTGTCGGGCTTCTGCTGCCACAGCCCCAGATGCCCGCCCCAGGAATCCTGCCACTTACTGTTGAGATAGACGATGAGGTTGAGCTTGCGCTGCATGCCAAGCTTGGGATGGGTACTGTAGTCCAGGTGGGTGTTTAGTCTCCCGTCACGGCTGTGGATGTGCCATCCGCCGCCATGCAGGCCCGGGTCCGGAGTGAGGCCGGGTATGGAAAGCTGCTGCGACAGCAGGGCCATGAACTCAGTCGAGTGGAGCCAGCTGAAGGCCTGGTAAGTATGCTTGGGGAACAGGTTCCACAGATTACATACCTTCTTTACCTTGATGGCATTGCTGTATTGATGCCAGAGGGGATCATCGAAAGCCGGAAATTCTGCTTCCAGCTTTTCTGCCCATTCATCGACAAGAAAGTTGTCGATCACGACGTGATCGAACGGAGCCTGCCCTCCGAATTCAGTCAAAGCCTCGCGGACATGGTCTGAGATAATCACGTTAGTCCCTTGCGGATTAGCTTATTGATTTTTCAACATTACATTCCAGGCAGGGATGGCAAGGGCGTAGAGTGATGGCGCGGCACCATTTTCCGGCGGTGCGCGATGTGCGCCATCCGATCTGCGGCTGACACTGCGATCCGCGCAAAGCGCGACTGGGCGCTTCACCTTGCCCGCACCGTTTTATAACGACAGGCCATGCAACGCTTCTCTCCCACACAGCGCCGCTTCGCCTATGCCGTCGCCGCGCTCGCCGGATTTGTCGACGTCACCGGCTTTCTCCAGCTCGACGGCTATTTCGTATCCTTCATGACCGGGAATACCACGCTGCTGGCGCGCGATCTCGCGGGCGGGATGGCGCGCGTCGCAGTGCCCGCGCTGCTGATCGCCGGGTTCGTGATCGGCGTGACCATAGGAACGATGCTGGGCGATCGCTGGCCTGCCAGGCGCAAGCCTGTCGTCACCGGTCTCGTCGCCGGAGCGCTGATCTGCGCCGCGCTCGCCCGGATTTTCGACCTGAGCGAGATGTCGCTCGGCCTGCTGGTGATGGCGATGGGCGCGCTCAACACTGTGCTGAGCGCCAATCGCAAGAATCCTGTGGGGCTCACCTATATGACCGGGGCACTGGTGCGAACGGGGCAATTGCTCGCCGACCGGATCGGAGGAGACCGGAGCGCCAATCCGCTACCCTTCGCGCTATTGTGGGCCAGCCTGCTGGCCGGCGCCGTGTGCGGAGCCTTTGTCGGTCTCGGCTGGGGCGCGGCGTCGCTATGGCTCGCAAGCGCCATCGCGTTGAGCCTTTGCGCTGCCAGCATGCGCATGGTCGACCGCCGGGCCTAAAGCGAAACGCGCAGCACTTTCTCGCGCGAAGTTGCGCCGCGCAACAATGTGCAACGCGATTTCGGAATGCCGAGGGCCTTGGCTACAAGCGCTTCGACCGCGGTATTGGCGGCCCCGTCCTGCGGCTTGGCGCGCACTTTCACCTGTACGCCGCCATCAACGATAATGAGCGATTCGGTCCGCGCGCCCGGTGTTACGCGCACGCGCAGCTCGTCGCCGGTCACGAATGCGTGCAAGGCCTTGGCATCGGGGAGGTCAGGCTTGGCGCGAGCCATTTGGTCCTGTCCTACAGATGACGTGCCGTGGCATGGCAAAGGCGCTCTTTCGCATCGTCGTCTCGCACCCTCTCATACCGTTTCAGGACCGGGTGGTTTTTCGCCTTTAGACACTGTGTCAGGTGTGTCAGGCCTCACTCGTTCTCCGCCACGGCCTGCGCATGGTGCTTCGCGTTTTCGGCATAATGCGCCACGCCCAGTTGCATGCCCGCAACCGCCGCATCGTTGAGATCGCGCAGCTTCTTCGCCGGACGCCCAGCCCACAACTCACGCTCTCCCATCGCCTTGTTCTCGGTCAACATGGCGCCCGCCGCCAGCATGGCCTCGCTGGCAATCACCGCATTGTTCATCGCGATGGCACCCAGTCCCACGAAGCCGCGATCGTGGATCGTGCAGCCATGCACCATCGCCATGTGGCCGATCAGCACGTCGTCGCCGATCGTCAGCGGGCAGCCGTCGGGATATTGCGGCGAAGGGCCGTCGCAATGCAGCACGCTGCCATCCTGCACATTGGTCCGCTCCCCGATCACGATGCGGCTGACATCGGCGCGCAGCACGCAGTTGTACCAGATGGAACTGCCTGCCCCGATGGTGACATCGCCCACGATGACCGTACCCGGCGCGATGAATGCGGTCTCGTGAATCTGCGGCGTCTTGCCGTGGATCGGGATCAGGCGCACTCCGGGGCGTGCAGCTGGATCGAATTTCGTCATCATTACTCTCCGAGAATCGTGTCCCAGGCTAACAGGGGAAGGATCGAAGCGAAATCGTCGGTCCACACAGGGCGATGCGGCCTGCCCAGCTCCACCCAGTCCACCTCGGGATAGGCCTGGAGCAGCTTGGCCATCGGCACCCCGTCGCTCGATATCGCGATCCAGAAGCTGGCCGATACACCGTTTTCGGGGTCTGCCGGGTCGTCGCGCATCAGCCCGATCCATCCATTCTCCATCGCATGTGCTGCGATCACCGGTCGCAGGTCGACATAGCGGTTGGAGATATGGATCAGCATCAGCCCGTCCGGCTTCAGCGCGCGGCCATAGGTGTGCATCGCTTCGCGGGTCAGCAGGTGGAGCGGGATCGCATCCGAACTGAAGGCGTCCACTGCCAGGATGTCGTATTGCTGCGCGGGTTCGGATTCCAGCACCAGCCGCGCATCGCCCATGTGGATTTGCGCGTCCGGCGCGCAATCCTTCAGATAGGAGAATACGCCCGTTTCCGAGTAGCCGACCACCGTCCGGTCGATTTCGTAGAAGCTGTAGTCCTGCCCCGGTTCGCGATAGCAGGCGAGCGTGCCGGTGCCGAGCCCGATCAGCCCGATATCGGCATCCTCGCCGTAGATGTCGCCTGCTGCCGAAAGCGCCAGCCCGACGCCCGAGGTCGGCCCGTAATAGCTGGTCGGCGCACGGCTGCGGCCGGGCTCGAGGTACTGGCGGCCGTGGATCGTCGTCCCGTGGAGGAGCGTGCGGGTCGGCGGGTCGGCATAGTCGCGGACGGTGTACACGCCGAAATAGCTGCGATCCCGGATGCCGTCGGCGCTGTCCTCTATCGTGGTCCACCCTCCGCGTGCCAGCATCAGGACCAGGAGGATTGCCAGGAAGGTCCACCGGCTGCCGAGGGCGAGCACGCCGAGGGCGGCAATCGCGATCAGAAGGGCATGCACGGTCAGGTCCTGCGCATTGTCGAGCGCGGCATCCATCCACACGCCCAGCGCTACGGCGCCGGCCACCAGCGCCAGCCGCGCGAACAGCCTGCCCCGCGCATCGAGGCCGAGCCGCTCCATCCACGGGATCAACGGGTTTTGTGGTAGCAGGGCCCCGGCAGCGAGCACCAGCAGCGGATGCTCCCACACCCAGTCGAAAACCAATGGAGCGATAATCGCAGCAAACAGCCCGCCCAGCGCCCCGCCCGCGCTCATCACGAGATAGAACAGCGTCAGGCGCGCAGGGCTCGGCCGGTCGGCATAGAGGCGGCGGTGCAGCGCCGTCGCCACCACGAACAGCATCAGGACCGCTGCCAGCGCGACCGAGAATCCGTCCGCACCGCGGCTGACCATCGCCATCGCGCCTGCCAGCAGCAGGATCGTGGGCGCCGTTCGCGCAAGCGTGAAGCCCAGCGCACTGTGCGCGTTGAACGCAAACACGAAACTCAGGAGGTATAGCCCCAGTGGCAGGACCCACAGCAGCGGCATCGCGACAATGTCCGTAGTGAGATGCGTCGTCGTGGACAGCATCAGGCCCGAAGGCACGGCAGACAGCGCGAGCCAGAAAGCAATGCGGCGCCATCCGATGGGCTCGTCACTGGCAGCATTGTTGACCGTCTCGGCAACGGCATCGGGCGCGCGCCAGCGGCTCCATGCGAGCAGCGCCATGCAGGCGATCAGCACGCCGTAACCCGCCGCCCACAGAGTGCTCTGACCGGCCAGTGGCAGGTTGGGTTCGAGCAGCAGCGGGTAGCTTAGTAGTCCGGCGAAGCTGCCAACATTCGATGCTGCGTATAGCCAGTAGGGGTCGCCCGCATCGGGATCGGCGGCGTACCAGCGCTGGATCAACGGGGCCTGCGCCGCGACCACGAAGAAGGGTGCGCCGATCGTCGCAACCAGCAGCAGCGGGACCCAGAACACCTCGTACCCGCTCGGGCGCGGAACCTCTGCCAGCGCGATAGGCAGGAACAGGAGCGCCAGCGCCATCAGTGCGAGATGGACCAGCGCCTGCCGGCGAAACGCTAGTCGCGACAGCAGGTGCGCATAGGCATATCCGCCCAGCAGCAACGCCTGGTAGACCAACATCGCGCTGTTCCAGACGTTGGGCGCGCCGCCCAGCTGGGGCAGCGCCAGCCGGGCAACCAGCGGCTGGACAAGGAACAGCAGGAAGCTGCCCAGCAGGATTGTCGCCACGAATAGCGGGCGTGCCGGAATGCTCACCGCTGGCTGTCCCACGCCTCGCGCGTGATCGAATAGAGGATTGTGGGATTGTCTTCGGGAGAAAAGCGCGGGTCGTCGAAATCCAGATCCTCGCGCCGTTCCATGCCGAGCTTCTCCATCAGGCGCCAGCTGGCCTGGTTTCGGCCAGAGGTAAGCGCGACGACATGCGGCGCATCATGGGTGAGGAAAGCCCATTCGAGGACGGCTGAGACCGCTTCCCTTGCATATCCGCGCCGCCAGCGGTCGTCGCGTATGATCCAGCCGATCTCGAAATCGCCCTGGTTCTTCGCATTCTCATGATCGACGCGCTTCAACCCGCAATGGCCGACCAGTTCCCCCGTCTCCCGCTCGATCACGAACAGGAAGCTGAACCCTTCGCGCTCGTACAGGTCCATCGCCTTCGCATGCTTCTGGGCGATGACGTCCAGCTCCATCGGCCCGCCAAGATGCTCCATGATCGCAGGCGAGTTGAGCATGCGGAATTGCAGTTCGGCATCGCCGGGCTGGAGCGGACGCAGCAGCAGCCGGTCGGTCTGGAGGATCGGATCAGTCATTGCGGGCGTGCCATGCCTCTGAGTCAATCGAATAGACAATGATGGTGGGGTCTTCGGGGTCGAAGTCCGCGTTCGGGAAGTCGAGGTCCTCGCGGCGCCTCATGCCAAGCCGCCGCATCAGCCCCCAGCTTGCCTCGTTGCGCGCGACGGTCAACGCGACAATCTCGTCCGCGCCAAACCGTTCGAATGCGAGATCGAGCGAGGCGATAGCTGCCTCCCTGGCGTATCCCTGCCCCCACGCATCTTCGCGCAAGCGCCAGCCGACCTCCATCGTCCCGAGCGGCCCGCCTTGCTGGTTGCATCGTTTCAAGCCGCAAAAGCCGAGGATTGCGCCGTCGGACTTACGCTCCAGCGCCCAGAAAGTATGGCCATGATCGCGCTTGTAGGACAGCAGACGTTCCTGCGCCGCCTCCCGCTGGGCATCGTCCGCGACCCCGCCCAGCCAACGCATGACCGCAGGCGTATTGGTCGCCTCCCAGAACAGCGGCCAATCCTCCTGGCGCCAGTCGCGCAGGATCAGGCGCGCCGTTTCGTGGCGAAATTCAGCCATGCAGGACGCGCGCGGCAAAGGGCGCATAGTAAGTCAGGATACCGGCGCACCCGGCGCGCTTGAACGCCAGCAGCTTTTCCATGACCAGCGCCTCGCGATCGCCTACGCCTGCCGCGACTCCCGCCTCGACCAAGGCAAATTCGCCGCTGACCTGGTAGGCGAACACTGGCACATCGAATCGGTCGTGGGCCATGCGTATAATGT
Organism: Alteriqipengyuania sp.; assembly: GCF_964222115.1. Classification (NCBI taxonomy): domain Bacteria; kingdom Pseudomonadati; phylum Pseudomonadota; class Alphaproteobacteria; order Sphingomonadales; family Erythrobacteraceae; genus Alteriqipengyuania; species Alteriqipengyuania sp. Next base: position 64,286 of record NZ_CAXQBM010000065.1, on the reverse strand, counting down.
CGAGATAGGCGAGGCCCGGCTTCACCATCACGCTGTCCGCGCCTTCTGCGATATCCATTGCAATCTCGCGCATGGCCTCGTCGCTGTTGGCGGGGTCGAGCTGGTAAGTGCGCTTGTCGCCCTTCAGCCGGTCGCCCGATCCCACCGCATCGCGGAATGGGCCATAGAAGGCCGAAGCATATTTGGCCGCGTAGCTCATGATCTGGACATTGGCGTGCCCGCCCTCTTCCAGCGCCTGTCGAATGGCGCCGACGCGCCCGTCCATCATATCCGACGGAGCGATGATATCGGCTCCGGCCTGCGCCTGGTTGAGCGCCTGCCTGACCAGCGCATCCAGCGTGATGTCGTTGGCGACGTAGCCGCTATCGTCCAGCAATCCGTCGTGCCCGTGGCTGGTATAGGGATCGAGCGCGACGTCGCACATGATCCCGATCGCGTCACCGTATCGCTCCCGGATCGCGCGAACCGCACGGCAGGTGAGATTGTCGGGACTCCACGCCTCTTCCGCCGCATCGCTGCGCCGGTCGGCGGGCGTGTTGGGGAACAGGGCGATACAGGGAATGCCCAGCTCGATCGCTTCGCCGACCCGTTCCAGCAAAAGATCGACCGACCATCGGCTGACGCCCGGAAGGCTGGCGACGGGCTGTTCAGCCCCCTCGCCATCGATCACGAACAGGGGCCAGATCAGGTCGGCCGGAGCAAGGACATTCTCGCGATGGAGCCGGCGGCTCCAGTCATGCGTACGCGTCCGGCGCAGCCGCGTGGAGGGAAAGCTGGGATGCATGGAGGCGAGGTGTGGCGCATGGCCACGGCCCTCGCAAGCAAATTAGCCGCCGCGGCGGTGCCGCGCGACGAGAGCCACCCGGTCGATCTCTCGTACGGGCTCTTCCACTACCGGCCTCGTTGGATTCATGTCTTCCAAGGCGGCGCCAGCATCGACATTTTTCAAGGCATCGAGCGTCGCCCGGAAGCGCTGCAGATCGGCGCCGCTCAAGGCTGCGCGCTTGACATAGCGCACGCTCAGCGGGTCGACATGGCGGCCACCGCGATACATCTCGAAATGCAGGTGCGGGCCGGTCGAAAGCCCGGTCGATCCCACGTACCCGATAACCTGTCCGCGCTTCACATATTGTCCGCGCGAAACGGCCATCCGGCTCATGTGGCATGCGCGTGTCGCGAGATTGCCCTCGTGCTGGATGCGCACCGCATTGCCGCAGCCGCCTGCGCGTCCTGCCGAGGTAACGCGGCCATCCGCGACAGCGACGATCGGCGTGCCATAGCGCGCGCGGTAATCGACGCCCGCGTGCATCCGCTTGTAACGCAGGATCGGGTGGCGACGCATGCCGTAGCGCGATCCGATGGGCCCGGGCACAGGAGCGAGCAGGCCCGAACGCTGTTCGCCCATGCCCGAAGCTTCGAAGAACTGCCCGTCATCGCCCCAGCGCATCAGCTGGATCGGCTTGCCATCCTCCCGCTCGACCCCGGCAAACAGCAGGCGCCCGGCCTGACGTTCGCCGGTCGCCGCACGGCGATAGGAAACAATCATGTCGAAGGTGTCGCCGGGCTGGATTGCCCGATCGAGATCCTCGTGGTCTCCCAGCGCCTTGAGGTAGGACTGGATGGCGCTGGCAGGCGCACCCGCTGCGCGAGCCGACCGGTAGAGGCTGCTGCCGACGGTACCGCGCACGCGCAATGGCGTTTCGTCGACCTCGATCGGTTCGCGGATCAAGGCGAGATTTCCGTTCGCGTCGCGCGACACTGCCAGCGACAGGTCGAACCGGGCGCGAAAGCGCATTTCATCTAGCGGACGCTGCGCGCCAGTTTCCGAACGACGGCCAAGGGTAACGTCGATCTGCGTGCCCGGCTCGATCTCGTCGAGCGCAATGGCCTGAGCCACAAGTTCGGCAGCGCGAGCCGCGTCGGCAGCGCCGACACCCTGGCGCGAAAGCACGCGCGCAAGGCTGTCGCTGCGACCGAAGGTGGCGGTCATGTCCAGTTGCGGGCGTTCGGGCGCATTGGCCAGCGGGCGGACCAGCGCACTCGCGGCCATGCGATTGCCGGTATCGCCCCCCAGCGCGAGCGGCTGGATCGTCTGGCTGCGAAACTCGTCGCGCGCCTGATCGGTCAGGCGCAGTGCGGGCGCCGCCTCGACGGGCGAGAAATCCGGCCAGAAGGCGAGCGCGACAGCGGTGAGCGAGAGGAAAGTGGCAGTCCCGCGAAACCAGCGCAGGCTACCGATATTCTCTGCAAGGTCGGGGGCGAGATCGGCATGTTCGAGCTTTGCGGCACCTGCGCGGGCGGCGTCCTGGGTCGTCTTCGCGAACGCGCGCAGGCGCGCGAAACGCCCGCCGGAAGGCTTGCCGACCGGCGCGCGAAACTCTGCCGGAGTATCGTCTTCGAAATGGTCAACCAGTGGCGATGCGCTGTCGGTTTCCAGCGCTGCATCCACCGTCTGCTCGGTGTAAGTCAGGTCCCGTCTCCGATAGTCTCGTTTCGCCGCGCGCGATCCCGGCCTTCGTCATACAGGCTTTATGGGCAGCGGCGCTTATCGGTTGAGCGGTCTGTGTGCCACTTCATTCTTAATCGGCGTTTAATCCAGTCGCAGGTTTGCTGAACAGCATCGACGATCCGGGCTTAAACTGCGGTGAAGCGGCACCTGCGGTTGCGGCGATGCCGGATGCTTGCCACATGAGGCCTTGCGATGTCCCCTTCTGCGATAAAGGCCGTCCTGGGCCCGACCAATACCGGCAAGACGCACTTGGCGATCGAGCGGATGTGCGCCCATTCGAGCGGCGCGATCGGTTTCCCGCTGCGGCTGCTGGCGCGCGAGGTGTACGACCGGGTGGTCGCGATCAAGGGCGAGAAGGCCGTCGCGCTGATCACCGGGGAAGAGCGGATCGAGCCGCCGGACGCCCGCTATTTCCTGTGTACGGCGGAGGCCATGCCGCATGATGGCGGCGGGCATGCGTTCGTTGCGGTCGACGAGGTACAATTGGCCGCGGACCGCGAGCGTGGACATGTCTTTACCGACCGGCTGCTGAATGCGCGCGGGCGGGAAGAGACGATGCTGCTCGGCTCGTCCACCGCCGCGCCGGTTATCAAGTCGCTGATCCCGCATGTAGAGTTGGTTGAACGCCCGCGTTTCTCCGTCCTCACCCACGCGGGTTCGAAGAAACTCTCGCGCCTGCCCAAGCGGAGCGCCGTGGTCGCCTTCTCGTCCGAGCAGGTTTACGCGATTGCCGAGATGCTGCGGCGTCATCGCGGCGGTGCGGCAGTGGTGATGGGTGCGCTGAGCCCAGAGACGCGCAACAAGCAGGTCGCGCTGTTCCAGAATGGCGAGGTCGACTACATCGTCGCGACCGACGCGATTGGCATGGGCCTCAATCTCGATGTCACGCACGTCGCCTTCGCCAGCCTCGCCAAATTCGACGGCGTCAAACGGCGGCGGCTGACTCCGGCAGAGATGGCCCAGATCGCGGGCCGTGCGGGGCGGCACCATCGCGATGGCAGTTTCGGAGTATTGCTGGGCGCGGGAGGCCAGGATGCCGAATTCACCGAGGAAGAAATCTACGCGATCGAGGAGCATCGCTTCCAGCCGCTGACGAAGCTCTACTGGCGCGAAGCGGAGCCGCGCTTCGATTCGCTCGGCACACTGATTGCGGACCTTTCTGCCAAGCCCGGAGAGCGCGAGCTTGCGCCGGCCCCCGAAGCGATCGACCTCGCCGTGCTGCGCAAGCTGGCCGAACAGCCCTTCGCGCAGGCGATACGCGGGCCGGGCAATGTCCGACGCTTCTGGGAAGCGTGTTCGCTGCCCGATTTCCGGCAGTCGGGCGTCGACACGCATGCGCGCTTCGTCACGAGGCTGTGGCAGGACCTGCGCGAAGGCTATATCGGCGCGGATTACGTCGCTGCGCGGATTGCCGAACTCGATACGGTGCGCGGCGATATTGCCGTGCTACAGGGGCGGATAGCCGCGATCCGATCCTGGGCCTATATCTGCCAGCGGCCCGACTGGGTGCTCGCGCGGGATGAGATGGCCGCACGCGCCCGTGCGGTCGAAGCCCGCCTGTCGGACGCGCTGCATGCCCGCCTGACCGAGCGATTCGTGAACCGAAGGACGTCCGTTTTAATGAAGCATCTTGGCAATGACCCCGCGCTGCTCCCGATCTCGCTCGAAGACGACGGCACGCTGCTGGTCGAGGATCAGGCCATCGGCAAGCTGGAGGGTTTCCGCTTCGCCATCGATCCGCATGCGGCAGTGGGCGACCGCAAGATGCTGCTCTCGGCGGGTGAAAAGGCGCTGCCGCGCATTCTGGCGACGCAAGCCGAAAAGCTGCGCGAGAACAATCTGGAGGGCCTGTCCTTGGAAGGAGGCCGGGTCATGTGGGGCACGCAGGAGATCGCGCGCCTCGAACATCCCGTGGATCCTGCAGAGCCCCGCCTGAAACCCGCGCGAGAGCTGGACCGGCTGCCCGATGGCGCACGCGAGGCGTTTCTCAGTGCTATTCAGGCCAAGGTGACGGAATGGCTCGCGCCGCTGGAGCCGCTGCGCAAGCTGCAGCTCGCCTCGAAAAGCGAAGATGCCACCTCGTGGGCGCGGGCACTCCTGCTCAACCTGCTCGACGGGCACGGAATCGTCACGCGCGAAGGCGCGGGAATAGAGAACCTGCCCAAGGAAGCGCGCCCGTTTCTGCGCAAGGTCGGCGTGGTGTTCGGCGCGCTCGACATTTTTGCCCCGGCACTGCTCAAGCCCGCACCGCGCCTCGCGATGCAACAGGCAGGGATCGACACCCGCCCGATCGACGATGCCATGCGATCGGTCATCCCCGCCGCCAAGCCGTTTCCTGCGGGATACCGCCCGGCGGGCGAACAGTTGGTCCGGGTCGATATCGCCGAAAAACTGTTCAAACAGGCGCATGAAGCGCGGGCAAAGGCAGGCGGCGGCAAGAAGGGGCGCGGTGCGCACTTCGTGCTCGACACCGCGCTGGCGGTCTCTACCGGCCTGACGCTCGACAGCATCAAGCGCCTGCTGGGGGCGGCGGGCTTTCGCATGGTCGAAGGCAAGCAAGTGCCGGAAGGCGCTTTCGGGCCCTCACTCCCGGATCGGTGGCGTTGGCTGCCGTCGCGCAAGCAAAGTGGCGAGCGACGCCATGACACGAGGGGGCAGCACCGCAAGGGACGCGGCAAGCCATCGGACAAGCAACGCGGAACGAAGGGCCAAGTTAAGGACCGCAAGAGCCACGCACCCGCCAAACCGCGCGAACCCCGGCCCGAGAATGCCTTTGCTGCGTTGAAAGACATGCTCTCATGAAGCGGAACGTGCGCGGGTGAGGCTCGACCTTGCGCTGTGCCGCTTGCGTTTCGTGCGCACCCGAAGTGCGGCACGCACGCTGATCGAAGGCGGTCACCTGCGGGTCAATGGGACACGCATCGATTGGGTTTCGCGCGATGTGGGGATCGGAGATATCCTCACCATTCCGCTGCGCAACGGCGTGGTCGTGGCGCGGATCGATGCCTTGCCGGACCGGCGCGGACCACCCGCCGAAGCGCAAAGCTGCTACAGTCTGCTTGACCGCGCAGGTGCCGAGCCACTAGCAGCACCGCGAGATACCACCGGCGCGCAAGGAACCCGCCCATGACTTACGTCGTCACCGACGCATGCATCAAATGCAAATACACCGATTGCGTCGAAGTTTGTCCGGTCGATTGCTTCTACGAAGGCGAGAACATGCTGGTGATCAACCCCAGCGAATGCATCGATTGCGGCGTATGCGAGCCCGAGTGCCCGGCCGAGGCAATCCTTCCCGATACAGAAGACGGGCTGGAGAAGTGGCTGGAGCTCAACACCAAATTCTCCAACGAATGGCCCAACATCACGCAGAAGAAGGATCCGCCGGACGACGCGGACGAGCATAAGGACGAAGAGGGCAAGTTCGAAAAGTTCTTCAGCGCGGAACCGGGCGAAGGGGACTGAGTCGATCCCCTAGGAAGGGGACGCGATGTTCAAGACTTTTGCCAGGACCTGGCGCGGCGCAAGCCAGGACTATGCCGGCCTCGTCGCTGCCGGGATTTCCTATTACGCCTTCCTTGCGATGGTCCCCATGCTGGCCGTGATCGCCCTGCTTTATGGCTTGGTCGCGAGCCCGGAAACGGTCGCACGCGACATAGAGCTTGCAGGCCGCGCCCTGCCGCCCGCTGCCGCTTCGCTGGTGGCCGATCAGCTGATTTCGGTGACAGAGGCCAATGACGGAATGAAAGGCCTCGGCCTGCTCTTCGCTTTCGGATTTGCCCTGTTCGGTGCCCGCAATGCAGCGGGCGCGATGATCGCCGGGCTCAACGTGATCTTCAACGTCGAGGAAACGCGAAGCTTCCTGAAAAGCAACGGCATGGCGCTGGCGGTCACACTGGGTGCGGTCGTCGGCCTCGCGCTTGCGGGCGGCGCGATCACACTCGCAGCCACACTGCCGAGCGAGGTGGCACCATTTGCCAGCTACGGACTGATGTTTTTCTTCGCAACGATCGGCGCCGGCTTTCTCTATCGCGTTGCGCCCAACCATATTGCGCCCAGCTGGGGCGCCGTGTTGCCCGGCGCGATCTTGTTCGCACTGATCTGGGTCGGCGCGACCGCGATCTTCGGCGCATATGTTTCGCAGATCAACGATTACAACGCGACATACGGCTCGCTAGCAGCGGTCGTTATCCTGCTGACCTGGTTCTATCTGAGCGCCTACGTGCTGCTGCTGGGCGGAGAATTCGTCCAGGCACGGTTCGAGCGTGACTGATGTGTCGCATTTGTTTCAGCGACTCGCAATATTCGCAAGAACCTGCTATATAGTCGGCTCCGCCGCGGTGGATGCCGCGTCGGCCTATGGAAGTTGAAAGGCAGGTTCCCCCAGCACCACAACGCAATCGGATTTTCGCCCCTGCGCGGGCGGCGGTCCGCTTTTGTGCCCGGTGCACGCCCCTGCCTTCGAATGAAAGGAATTTTCATGGCAGCCAAGGCTCTCGCCTTCGATGTCGGCGAGTATGTCGTTTACCCCAAGCATGGTGTCGGCCGCGTGGTCGAACTGCAGAGCGAAGAAATCGCCGGAATGCAGCTCGAACTCTACGTCCTGCGCTTCGAGAAGGAACGCATGACCCTGCGCGTCCCGGTCAACAAGGTTGAATCGATCGGCATGCGCAAGCTTTCCAGCGACAAGACGCTGAAGGAAGCGATGGAAACGCTGAAGGGCAAGCCCAAGGTCAAGCGGACCATGTGGAGCCGCCGCGCGCAGGAATACGAAGCGAAGATCAACTCGGGCGACCTGGTGTCGATTGCCGAAGTGACTCGTGACCTCTTCCGCCCCGACGATCAGCCCGAACAGAGCTATTCCGAACGGCAGATCTTCGAAGCCGCATCCAGCCGCCTCGCACGTGAGCTGGCAGCGATGGAAAAGACCGACGAGCCTGCTGCGCTCGAAAAGATTCTCGATGTGCTCCGCGAACACGCACCGCAATATTACGAGAACACCGAAGACGCCTGATCGACGGGCGTTGCATGGCAACCGACGAGGGCCGCTCCGCAAGGGGCGGCCCTCTTGCTTTGGGCAATCGGCAGTGTGTATTGTATGTGCAATACAGTAAATGAGTGGGAGATCGTCATGAAATTCTGGTCAGGCCTCGCCATCGCCGCTGCAGCAACGCTGCTTTCGGCGTGCAATGCAGACATGAACTTCAACACCAGCGGCAGCGGCGTACCGCTCGCAGAGCTGGACTACCAAGGCGCGAAGCCGACAGAAATCGCGCTTGCCGGCCCGGACAATCTGATCGTCACTTCGGGCAAAAGCCTTTCCATCGAAGTCGAAGGCGATCCCGAAATCACCAAGGACCTGCGGTTCGATCTCGATGAGGATTCGCTCGAAATCGGGCGCGAAGGCAACTGGCGAAACAGCGGCGTTGCAACGATCCGCATCACCATGCCGACGCCTGACGAAGTCACAGTGGCCGGATCGGGAACGATTGAGGTCGATCGGCTGGGCACCGGCGGAGACGCCGAGGTCTCCATCGCAGGATCGGGCGAATCGGTCATCGCAAGGATCGATGCCGCCGAACTCGAAGTGAATGTCGCAGGCTCGGGTTCGCTGAAAGCAGCAGGCCGCGCGAAAACACTCGAGCTGTCGATTGCCGGGTCAGGCGATCTCGACCTTCGCCAGCTCGATGTCGGTGACGCCGAGATTTCGATTGCCGGTTCGGGCGATGCGATCTTCGCCTCCGACGGGAATGTCGAAGCGAGCATCATGGGTTCGGGTACGGTCGAGGTTATCGGCAATGCCAAGTGCACGGTGAGCGCGATGGGTTCGGGCGAACTCAAGTGCAGCGCGCGTACCGCCGCCGCAGATGACAAGGACGACTCAGCATCGAGTGCCCAGGCTTCCGGGAGTTTTGGCGAGGACGATTCGACCAATACCCGGTAGGAGCCCAACCGGGGTTCCTCAAAGCGTCGAGGCAGGGCATAGACTGGCGGCATGAAACCGATCGTCCCGCTCGCCCTCCTCGCCGCGTTCGCCCTGCAGGGCTGCATTGCCAAGACCGCGCTCGACATCGCCACCGCGCCGGTCAAGGTGGCAGGCAGGGCCGTCGACATGGCGACCACCAGCCAGAGTGAAGCCGACGAAAAGCGCGGGCGCGAGATCCGTCGCCGCGAGGAACAGCTCGCAAAGCTGGAGCGCCGCTATCGCGAGCAGCGCGAAGACTGCGAAGACGGTGACCGCAAGGCATGCGAGAAGGCGCGCGAGACTTACGAAGATATCCAGGAAATCCTCCCGAGCGTTCCCTACGAGCCCCGGCGCTGATCGGCCGGCGCGGCCGCGCGGCGCAGCCGGTCGTTGATTGCGCGTCCCACACCCTTTTCGGGCACTGGCGCCACCGCGATGCGCGGTTTGTCCGACACAGCCGCCAAGTGAAGGCAGGCGTAGAGGTTGCTGGCAGCTTCTTTCACCTCCCCACTTAGCGACAGCGTGACGTCACCCGCGACTGGTCCGAACCCGATCATGATCTCATCCGGTGCGGGATCGGTGACGCCAAGCCGCACAGGCTTGCCGGGCGAATAGTGGCTGGCAAGCTGGCCAGGCGCTTCGAGGGTCTTGCGCTCCTCCCGCAGCGGCAGGCCTATGCCGAAGTAATGCCGGTGCAGCGCATCGAGATCGACGGGCCCTGCACGCAGCTCTTCCCACGATCCGTCCTCCCTTAGCGCGAGGATGCTGGATTCAACACCGGCCTGCGTCGGCCCACCGTCCAGCACGAGATCGATCCGTCCGTCCAGCGACGCCAGGACATGTTCCGCCGATGTGGGGCTAATGAAGCCGCTGCGGTTGGCCGAAGGTGCCGCCAGCGGGAAATCGATCTGCGAGAGGAGTTGGCGCATGACGGGGTGCGCAGGCGCCCGCACAGCGACAGTAGGGAGCCCAGCAGTTACGGCAGGCGCCAGCACTGCTTCGGGTAGCGCCGGAACAACGATCGTCAGCGGCCCCGGCCAAGGCAGTGTAGCAAGGTCTGCGTTGTCTCCCCACTCGGCATACTGCGCTGCCTGCTTGGCATCGCGCACATGGACGATCAGCGGGTTGAAACTCGGCCGCCCCTTGGCTTCGAAGATGCGTGCGACCGCCGCCTCGTCATCGGCCCGCGCGGCCAGCCCATAGACGGTCTCTGTCGGAACCGCGACCAGCCCGCCATCGCGCAGGATTCGCGCAGCCCGAGCGATTCCCGTAGCGTCGGCCAGAACCGTTTCCGTAACGTATTTGCGGACCATCCCCGGGCGCTATATCCGGGGGCCGAGAATTCCAAGAGGACATGCCCATCGTGAGTACCTATCGCCCCGCCACACCGGACCAGCTGCTCGCTATCCGAGCCAATGCAGGTATCGCGGAAATCGCCCAGAGCGAGCGGTACGCCGCCGCCGAGCCCGATCTGGTCGAAGCAATCGTGGAGGGCGTCGGCCAGTTCGCTGCCGGAGAATGGGCGCCGCTCAACCGCGCCGGCGACCTCGAGGGTGCAAAGCTGGAAAATGGTGTGGTCCGCCTGCCCGATGGCTTTGCCGAGGCATACCATAGCTACGTCGATCAGGGCTGGAACGCGATTGCCGGCAGCGCAGAGCATGGCGGGCAGGGCCTGCCCTTCACGCTCGCCTGCAATGTCCTCGAGAACCTCGGCACCGCCAACATGGCCTTCAACTTGCTGCCGATGCTGTCTGTCGGCGCGATCGAGGCTCTGGAGGCGCATGGTACGGACGTTCAACAGGCGCGATACCTCCCAAACCTGATCAGCGGGCAATGGTCGGGCACGATGAACCTGACCGAGCCGCAGGCGGGCAGCGATGTCGGCGCCCTGCGCACAACCGCACACCCGATCGAAGATGGCGAACACGCTGGCAAGTACCGGATCAAGGGCCAGAAGATCTACATCACTTGGGGCGAACACGATCTGGCCGAGAATATCATCCACCTCGTCCTTGCACGTCTCCCAGACGCGCCCGAGGGTAGCCGCGGAATTTCGCTGTTCCTCGTGCCTAAATACCACCTGAAGGACGATGGCACGCCCGGTCCGCGCAACGATCTGCGTTGCGTCAGCATCGAGCACAAGCTCGGCATCAATGCCTCGCCTACTTGCGTGATGTCATACGGCGATAATGACGAGTGCATCGGCGAGCTGGTCGGGGCCGAGAATCGCGGTCTCGCCGCCATGTTCACGATGATGAACAATGCGCGGATCAATGTCGGCTCGCAGGGCGTGCAGATAGCCGAACGCGCAACCCAGCAGGCGGTCGCCTATGCACTGGAACGCGTGCAGTCGGCGCGTGCCGGAGCCGGAGACCGCACGCCTGTTGCCATCAGTGAACATCCCGATGTGCGCCGTATGCTGGTGCGCATGCGCAGCCTGACCGAGGCGATGCGCGGCCTGCTGTACTATACCGCAGGGCAGGTCGATCGCGGCGATATCGGCGATGCGGCGGCAGGTGCCCGCGCAGAAGTGCTTGTCCCCATGCTGAAAGCCTGGGGGACCGATGCCGGGATCGAGGTCGCCTCGCTCGGCATCCAGGTGCATGGCGGGATGGGCTTTATCGAGGAAACCGGCGCCGCGCAGCACTGGCGCGACAGCCGGATCGCCCCGATTTACGAAGGTACTAACGGAATCCAGGCGGCCGACCTCGTGACCCGCAAGCTTGGCCTGGACGATGGCGAGGCCTTGCAGTCGCTACTTGCCGATATTGCCCGGGAAGCAGCGGAGGAGCCGCATCTCAAGGCATTGGCCGGAGAATGCGCGGCGATCGCCAAGTGGATGCGCGAAGACGCGTCGCTCGACGATCGACTGGCTGGCAGCGTGCCCTTCACCCAGATGTGCGCGGTGGCGGTGGCGGGCTGGTGTCTGCTCCAGCAGCTGGGCACTCTTGGCGACGGTGATCCGCGCAAGCCCGCAAAGCACGTTACTACACGCTATTTCATCGACCACGTGGTGCCGGAGGCTGTCGGTCTGAAAGCCTCGGCGACAGCCGGTGCGGCGGTCTTGTACGAGCTGGCTGCGGATGCGCTTGCGGGCTAAGCCCAGGCTCAATTGCCCATCGGGTTGAATTTCTTCGCAAATTCATCGGTGAAGGCTTCGCGCGGATCGCCTTTAAGCTCGGTCTGCGGTTTAAGCGACTTGCCGCGCACCTGCTTCACAGCTGGCGCCGGTTCAGCCTTGGGCGCAATTACGTGCCAGATGATTCCGGCGGTATCATCGCTGACCAGCAGGCCACCTTTGTCAGTCCACTCGACCCATGTCGGCCGGCCGCGCGTTTCGCCATCGCCGTTCAGGAAACTGCCGAGGACAGGCACTGGCTTGCCGACAGGATTTCCGCGCTCGTCGAACCGGATGAACACCACATCGTAGCCCGACGGAGGCTTGCGATTCCATGATCCGTGGCGCGCGACAAAGGCTCCACGTGCGAATCCGCTCCCCATCCGGTGGCCCTCATTGGTGAAGGTCAGGCCCAGTGCCGCCACATGCGGACCCAAAGCATATTCGGGATAGCGCGCGTACTCGGTCAGGAAATTCGGCATCGGCGCCTCGACCCGGCGGTCGATCGTGTTCTTGTAGTAGACCCAGGGCCAGCCGTAATTCGCACCAATGGGCACATTGGTGAGATAGTCGGGCACCAGATCGCCGCCGAGCATGTCGCGTTCGTTCACCGTGGTCCACAACTCGCCCGACAGCGGGTTCCAGGCGAGCCCGTTGGCGTTCCGCAGGCCGGTGGCATAGGGGCGGCTCGATCCTTCTTCCAGATCGTGCTCCCAGATCATGGCGCGGCCTTCCTCAGCCTCCATGCCCTGCTCGCCAATATTGCTGGCAGAGCCGACCGCGACATAGATCTTGCTGCCATCGGGCGAGAGGATGATGTTGCGCATCCAGTGATTACCCGCGGCAGGGAGGTCCATCAGTTTGCGCGGCTTGCCCGTGATCGTGGTTGAGCCAAGCTCGTAATCGAAGGCGAGCAGCGCGTCGTGGTTGGCAAGATAGAGCGTGCCGTCCCGCCAGGCGATGCCCGACGGGGAATCGAGACCGCCCTCGCGCAGCACCTGACGCGCGTCTGCACGCCCATCGCCATCCGAATCGCGCAGCAGCACCAGCTGGTTGGGCGACGGCTCGCCCGCTCCTGCGCGCCCCATCAGGGTCTTCATGATGAAGCCCTCTATCCCGCCGACATCGCGCGGCGGGCTGTTGGTTAGCGTGACCAGGATATCGCCATTGGGCAGGCGATAGATGATGCGGGGATGGTCTAGCCCTTCGGCAAAACGCACGACCTGCAGGCCTTTTGCGGCCTCCGGTTTCTCTCCGTCGGCCCAACCCACCGGTTCGGCCACTCTTATGGTCGGAAACCACTCCGAGTTCGGTTCGGCCAGTGTGGGATCGGTCCCGGTCACTTCCTCGACCGTCAATTCTGCCTTCGATCCGCGGAGCAGAAGGGCAATGCCGATCGCAGCGAGGACGAGGATGACGAGTACGGCAATGCCGATATTGCGAAGTATGGTCATGCACCCGAAATAGGGGGCGACAGTGCCTGCGGCAATCGCCAATGCCCGCACCTTCCATTCAGGAGATACGATGTTCGATTTTTCGTTTCCCGCCGATACTCCCGATGAAGAGCGGTACCGCGAACTTGCCAATGCTGCCGATGCACTGACCGAGGGTGAAGCCGATGGCGTGGCGAATATGGCCAATCTCGCGGCACTAATCTGGAGTTTTGTACCCGATCTCAACTGGGCGGGGTTCTATCGGGTGGTCGACGCCGAACTTGTGCTCGGCCCGTTTATCGGGCGCCCCGCCTGTATTCGCATACCTCTGGGCCAGGGGGTCTGCGGCACCGCTGCTGCGACGGGAGAGACGCAACTGGTGGCCGACGTTCATGCCTTCCCCGGCCACATTGCATGCGATTCAGCCAGCGAATCGGAACTGGTCGTCCCGGTCGTCAGGGATGGCATGGTGGTGGCAGTAATTGACCTCGACAGTCCGCGCAAAGCCCGCTTCAAAGAGGCCGACGCGAAAGGGATAGAAGCCTTGGCAGCACGGATTGCCACGCGAATTTAGCCGGTCAGGCGCTGCCCCAGCGCGGGACAGGGGATTTCTGGTGGCATTCGTATCCGGATCGAAAATGGTAACCCTTTCTTAAGACATTGTGAGGGGCCGCTTCGAAGTCCTTCGCAGGAAGGGCTCACCGATCATGCGTAAGATCATCCTCACCAGCAGCATTGCGCTCACCTGCATAGCGGCGCCTGCGTCCGCACAGTATTATCAGGCCCCTACGCAGTACTACGCGGCGCCTCCGGCCTATGCGCAGCAGCCCGTTCATGCCTATCCGACGCCGACAATGCCGCCGGCCTATGATCGGGACGATTGGGTCAAGCAATGCCGTGCCTTTTTGCGCGACCGGCGTCGGCGGGGTGAAACCGGCGGTGTTATTGGCGGCCTCATCGGCGGGACCGGTGGTGCAATCCTGGGCGACGAGCTTGCCGAAGATGGATCGCGGCTGGCCGGATCGCTGATCGGGGGCGGAATTGGCGGGATCGCCGGCGTCGCGATCGGCACGGCGATCGGGCTCGCCGGCCGCGACGAGGAACGCCGCGACTGCAAGGCGTGGTTGCAGCACTACGAACGTGCCGCCGCAGCGCAGTCTGCGAATGGGTACGGGTATCAGTATGGCGATGGATATGGCCATCGTGGTGATGGCTACTCAGCCGATGGATACGCCTATCAGGGGCACTACCCGCGCAGAGGAGAGTACAGCTACGGATACTCGTCACCCCCCGCTTACCGCGGAAACTACGGCTATTCCCAAGGCGGCAGCTATGGCGGAGGATACGCCTACGGTCATGGCGGCGGTTACACGACCACGACCCAGTCAGGTGGTGTGGTGGTCGTGATAGAGGAGCAGCGCGGCGAGCGCTATGTTCCTGTTATTGTTGAGGAAATAGTCGAAGAAGTCTACGAGGTCCAAGAGACCGAAATCATCCGCGAACGGGTGATCGAGGAAGTACCGGTCGAGTACTATCCGCAGCCGCAACCCCAGCCGCGGCGCGACAAGCGGATCAAGTATAGCAAGCAGCGCTAGGCGCGAGTACGCGGAGCAACCTGAAGCACACCTCTCTGACTGAAGCTCAGATTTCGCCGCCTGTCAGACGCTGACAAAGCAGGTCGAGCTGGTCGAGCGTCTTGTACCGGATCGTAATGGCGCCCGAGCGAGGATCAGCATCGGGTTTGATATTGAGCGACATCCCGAGAAATTCTTCCAGATGGCGCTCCACCGCCTCGATATCGGCGTTCGTGCCCGCAGCAGCGCCATTTTTGCCCTTGGACGAGGGCTTTGCCCCGTCTCCCTTGGCGCGCGCACGCTTTTCGACTTCGCGAACCGACAGGTTCTTGGCCACCGCTTCTTCGGCAAGGGCTTCAGCCCGATCATGCCCGATCAGAGCGCGAGCATGGCCCATGCTGAGCTTGCCCAGTTCCACCAGCTGGATCACAGCTTCGGGTAGTGTGAGCAGCCGCTGCAGGTTCGCCACATGGCTGCGCGACTTGTCGACGAGTGCAGCGATCTCCGCCTGACTCATCTGCTCTTCTTCCGCGAGGTGATGATAGGCACGTGCCTCTTCACTCGGGTTGAGATCTTCGCGCTGGATATCCTCGATCAGCGCGCTCGCCATGACTTCGCGCTGGTCGAGGTCGCGGATGATTGCCGGAATCTCATGCAGCTTCGCGCGCTGGGCCGCCCGCCACCGGCGCTCGCCAGCTACCAGTTGATAACGGCCCTTACGCGCCAATGGGCGAACGATGATCGGCTGGATGACCCCGCGCTGCGCGATGGACTGCGCCAGCTCTTCCAGTGCCTCATCGTCGAAGATCTTGCGTGGCTGACCGGGCAGTGGCTCGATTCGCGCAACCGGGATGGAGGAGAGCCCGCTCTGCGGCGCCTTGCCAGGCTCACCGCTCTGGCCAGTGCTGGAGATGGTCGTGCCACCCTCGGCCGGAGCAATGCTCTCCTCGCGCTGGGTTTCGCCCAACAGGGCACCCAGCCCCCGGCCCAGCTTGCGCTTGGATCGGTCAGGTACGGCCTGACTGTCAGTCTTGCTCTGCGCGTTCGTGCTCACGCCGCTTTCCTTTCCGCGGGCAACCGGCCCAGCAATTCGCGCGCCAGCGACATGTAGGCTCGGCTACCGGCACAGGAATGATCGTAAATAAGGGCTGGCAGGCCATGGCTCGGAGCCTCGGACAGCCGGACGTTGCGCGGGATCACCGTATCGAACACAAGCCCGCCCAGCACCTCGCGCACATCCTGCGCCACCTGATCGGTCAACCGGTTACGGCGATCGAACATGGTCAGGGTAACACCGATGATCTTGAGCGAAGGGTTGATGCCTTGCTGCACCCTTTCGACCGTCTGCAAGAGCTGGCTCAACCCTTCCAGAGCAAAGAACTCGCATTGTAGCGGGACCAGCAGCGAATCGGCGGCACTCAGGGCGTTGAGCGTCAGCAGGCCGAGCGATGGCGGACAATCGATGAAGCAGACGTCATAAGACCCGTTCACTTCGGAGAGCGCGCTCTTCAGTCGATCGATCCGGTCTGCCTCACCCACTAGCTCCACTTCAGCGCCACTCAGATCCTGAGTCGCCGGGATGATGTCGAGCTTGGGGATACGGGTCTTCTGGACACACTGGGCTGCAGATCCCTCGCCCAGCAGCAGATCGTAAGTGGAATAGTCCCGATCATGCGAGGGAATGCCAAGGCCAGTCGACGCATTTCCTTGTGGATCCATATCGATCAGGAGCGTGCGCCAGCCTGTCGCCGCAATCGCTGTCGCGATGTTGATTGCCGTAGTGGTCTTCCCCACCCCGCCCTTCTGGTTGGCAATCGCTATGCGAATCATCTGCGGCTCCCGGTTTTGGGCCGACCGGTGCCGACCAGAATTGCAGCGTCAGAGCTGGTGACCGATTGTTTCACGTGAAACATCCTGCGCCACGCAGAATCGAGCTCATCCCTTTCTTGCTTTGCCGAGCGGCCCTTCGGCAAGAGCCAAGTGGTCCGGTCGGTGGAAAAGCGTGCGGACAAGCTGATGAGTTCTTGTAGCGGCGCGAATGCCCGCGCGGTGATGACACCCGCTTCGAAGCTCTCGACGAGCTGCAAACGCGATCCCAACACCTTGCAGTTCGGCAACTCAAGAAGGGCGATTGCGCGCTCAAGCCATTCGATACGCCGCTTGCGCGATTCGACAAGGACATGCGGAACGTCAGGCCGCATGATTGACGTCACCAGACCCGGAAAGCCGGCACCAGTCCCAAGGTCGAGCCAAAGCCCATCCGTTTCACGTGGAACATGGTCCAAGAGCTGTGCACTGTCGGCAAAATGCCGTTGCCAGAGCAAAGGCATCGTCGAGCGGGAGATCAGGTTCTGTCGTTCCGCTTCGATCAGCAACGCATCAGCGAACCTATCGAGTAAAGCCAACGCATGGGCCGAGCATCTCTCTGCGACGAACTGCCGCGCCTCTTCCTCGGAACCGATCATGCAGCGGTCTTCTCGGCGTGCTGCCGCGCGAAGACCAACAGCGCTGCCATAGCAGCGGGGGTGATGCCCGGCACCCTGGCGGCCTGTGCGAGTGTTTCCGGTTGCGATAACGTCAAGCGCTCGACCATCTCATTCGACAGTCCCGGCACCTTGGCGAATGGAAATCCGCGCTCCAGACCGACCCGCTCATTGGACCGAAGTTCACGGAGTTCCGCATCTTGTCGCGCCACATAGGGCGCATAGCGGATATCCTCTGCGATTTCGTTCCTCAGTGACGCCTCTGTTTCACGTGGAACGAGACCCAATTGCCCAAGCCGTTCGAGATCGTAATCCGGATACCGCATCCAGTCCGCAAGGCTTTGGCGCCCCGCGTCGTCGGGTGCAGTCAAGCCAAGGTTGCGCATATCTGCCGGGGCGTATTCGGTCTGGAGATGATCTTCGAAAGATGCTCGGGCTTGCTGGCGATCATCAAACCACTTGCGGCGTTTTCCAGAAATGCACCCGATATCCTCCGCGAGTGGCGTAAGACGTGTCGTGGCATTGTTGGCCCTCAGCCGCAGCCTGTACTCGGCCCGCGCCGTAAGCATGCGGTAAGGTTCGCTAACACCGTGCAAGGTGAGATCATCCACCATAACCGCGATGTAGCTGTTCGCGCGATCCAAGGCGGGCGGTTCCCTGTCCATCGCTACGCACGCGGCATGCAATCCAGCGACCAGCCCCTGCGCAGCCGCTTCTTCATACCCGGTCGTGCCATTGATCTGGCCCGCGCAATACAGACCTTTGAGGCCCCGCATCTGCAACCAGCGATCGAGCGAGCGAGGATCCACGTGATCGTATTCGACCGCATAGCCGGGCTCGGCAACCCGAACACTCTCGAGACCCTCAATCGCGTGCAGGAAATCCTCCTGCACATCCACCGGAAGAGACGTGCTGATACCGTTCGGATAGACGAGATGCGTGTCGAGCCCTTCTGGCTCAAGGAATATCTGATGCCCATCACGATCCCCGAACCGGTCGATCTTGTCCTCGATCGAAGGGCAATATCGCGGCCCTTTCGCGTCGATCGCCCCCGAGTAGAGCGGTGACCGCGCAAGATTGGCACGGATGATATCGTGACAGGCAGGATTGGTTCGGGTAATCGCGCAATAGATCTGCGGGTTGCGCCGCTCACGAACCAGCGGCGACATAGTCCACTGGTCCTGGTCGGAGGGCTGTTCGACAAGCCGCGCCCAATCGATGGTGCGTCCATCCAGCCGCGGCGGAGTGCCGGTCTTCAGCCTCGCCATGGGCAAGGCAGCTTCGCGCAGTTGTGCTGCAAGAACCGAAGCTGAGCCCTCCCCTATCCGCCCACCTTGGAACCTCTCCTCACCCCTGAAAAGAACACCGCCCAGGAATGTGCCTGTGCACAGGATCGCAGCGTCGCAAGCCAGTTCAACCCCGCTGCCCAACCTGACACCATGCACCGATCCGCTCTCGATGCTCAGGCTCGCGACCTCTCCCTCAATAACTTCGAGCGTTTGCTCCGCCGCTACCTGCGCTCGCACTGCGGCACCGAAGAGTTTGCGATCGGCTTGTACCCGCGGGCCCCAGACCGCACTGCCCTTCGACCGGTTGAGCATCCGGTAATGAATTGCGCCTGCATCTGCAGCGACACCCAACACGCCATCGAAAGCATCGACCTCTCGGACGAGATGGCCCTTCCCCAAGCCACCAATAGCCGGATTGCAGCTCATCGCGCCGATCTTGCCTGCGTCCATCGTCACCAGTGCGACACGCACACCCATCCGGGCTGCGACGCAGGCCGCTTCCACGCCGGCGTGGCCGCCGCCGATAACAATGATCGGGTAGTGCTGCATGGCACCCCTATAATGGGTGCTACAGGCTGCCGCTAGGGGTCGATCTGTTCCACGTGGAACATTACTTGCCGATGCAGAAGCGGCCGAAAAGCGAGTCGAGCATATCCTCGGTCGCGACATTTCCGAGCATCGCATCCATGTCGTGTCGCGCCTGTCGCAAGCCCTCGCCCGCAAGCAGTAGGTCATCCATCTGCGCCGCACTGTCCAACGCCTCACACGCATCCCCCAAGTGTTCGCGGTAGCGCTGCGAGATCGCTACCTGACCCGGCTGCGGAAGGAGATCGCGACCGAGGGTGGAAATCGCCTGCATCAACTCCGCGATCCCTTCACGCGTCTCCGAAGAAACATTCTTCGCGCCCGCGCCCTTCGGAGCGTGCTCCGGCAGATCCTTCATGCTGGCTACTTCGAGAGCGTGTTCTGGGCCCTCCCCCTCAGGCCCCAGCCACAGCACGATATCGGCACGTGCGACCTCGGCCTCGGCACGCGCGATGCCGATAGCCTCGATCTCCTCGGCTCCCTCATCTCGCAAGCCCGCAGTATCGACGAGAATGAATGGAACGCCGTCGATAGCAATAGGACGCTCGATCGCGTCACGCGTCGTGCCGGCAATCGGAGAGACAATCGCGGCAGCTTCGTCCAGCAGCGCATTGAACAGGCTCGACTTGCCCGAATTCGGAGGACCCGCCAGCACGATGCGCAGGCCTTGCCTCAACCGGTCTGCAGAGGGCGTTGCAAGCCATACGCGCATCTCGTCGACGGCTTCCAATACCGTTTCTCGCCAAGCAGAAGCAGGAGCAACCCCCTCCTCATCCTCATCGGAGAAATCCAGTTCCTGCTCGACCGCCGCAGAAGCTGAAAGAATGGCCTCGCGCCACCCGGCAACCTGTGTTGAGGCTCCTCCGCCCAAGGCACTCGCCAAGACCGCCCGTTGCAGCTCGGTCTCAGCCGAAAGCATGTCACCCAACGCATCGGCTTGCAGCAGATCGATCCGACCGTTGGAAAAGGCCCGGCGAGTAAACTCACCCGGCGCAGCCCGGCGCAATCCGGGAATGGCTTCAAGCGCATGCTCGATTGCGCGAATGACAGCGCGGCCACCATGGCAGTGGATCTCCGCGCAGTCCTCTCCCGTCGCACTGTTCGGCCCGGGCAACCACAAGACCAGCGCCTCATCCAGCCAGCCCGCTTCCGGGCTGCGCACCTGGCGCAAGCTAGCACGGCGGGGGGTCGGCAGCGATCCGGTCAATATTTCGAGAGCGGTACCAGCATCGGGCCCGGAAACGCGTATGATCGCTACGCCGCAGGGCGGCGCCCCCGATGACAGCGCAAATATCGTGTCGCGCACTTCAGTCGTCAGATTTCATCTCACCGGACTTGGTGCGCGTCATGTTTGCGGCGCTCGTTTCCATGAAGCTCTGGAACATCTTGAGGCCCATCTGCCCCATCGGTGCCATCGTCTTGGCAAGCTCCTGCAGCTGGTCGGGGTTGGATACGCCGCGCATCGCCTTCTCCATCCCTTCGGAATAAGCAGCCTGCGCCTTCGAGAGATCGGGCAGGCCCATGAAGGCCCTCGCCTCCTCGGGCGAACAATCGATTTCCACGTGGACCTTCATTGCGCTTTCTCCGTTACAAATCGTACAGGCTATTTGGGCCGGGCGCATGCGCCACGCAAGCGCGCGGTTCGACGAATGACGGGAGATATCGATGAGCGAGACGACACGGATCAGTACCCTTGATGGCAGCAAAGACTTCATGGCCTATGTCGCGCGGCCTGAAGGGGAACCGCGAGCTGCGATTATCGTGATCCAGGAGATCTTCGGAGTGAATGCCGGGATTCGCCGCAAGTGTGATCTGCTGGCCGAAGGCGGCTTTCTGGCGGTCGCACCCGACCTGTTCTGGCGGCTGGGCGAGGGAATCGAACTGGACCCCGATATCGAACCCGAATTCAAGCAGGCGCTCGACCTGATGGGCAAGTTCGATCAGGACGGCGGCGTCAAGGATATCGAAGCAAGCATAAAATGGGCGCGCAGCCACAGCGGTGGCAAGAATGTCGGCGCAGTTGGCTACTGTCTGGGCGGGCGCCTAGCCTACATGACTGCGGCGCGCACGGACTCGGATGCGACCGTCGGCTATTATGCAGTCGGGATCGATGAGTTGCTGGGTGAGAAGCATGCGATTGCCAATCCGCTGATGCTCCACATCCCGACCGAGGACGGCTTCGTCGACAAGGACACGCAGAAGGCGATGCACGACGGCCTGGACGATCACCCGAAGGTGACCCTCCATGACTACGAAGGAATGGACCACGGCTTCGCGACCCAGTTCGGCAAGCGGCGAGACGACGAAAACGCCGAACTGGCCGACAAGCGGACGATGGACTTTTTCGCCGAGCACCTGGGATGACGCCAACCAAGCAAGGCCTCGCCGAGTGGCACGCTCTCGCGACAGCGCCCGATCCTGCGCGGCTGGCACAATTGGTAACCGAGGACGCGGTGTTCCACTCACCGGTGGTGCATACACCGCAGGAAGGACGCGCACTCGTGGTTGCCTATCTCAGCGCTGCAGCGGCAACGCTGGGGCAAGGCCAGTTTGGTTACGTTCGCGAGCTCGTCGACGGTGAGCACGCGATGCTCGAGTTCACTTGCGTGCTGGACGACATCCAAGTGAACGGTGTCGACATTATTACCTTCGATGAAAGCGGAAAAATCAAGGATTTCAAGGTGATGATCCGCCCGATCAAAGCGGTGAACAAGGTCTGGGAGATGATGGCGGCGCAACTTGGAAAAACGTCCGGCTCATAATCTCTCGAGCACGAATTGCGCACGGGTGACCGGGTCGGCAAGAGGCAGTGTGATCGGGCTATAGCCATAGTCGCGCCAGGCCTGGACCACCGCTGCATCGCTCTCGACCGCTTCGTCCCAAGTCTGAATTCGCTGCTCGTCCTGCCGGAAGATTTCACGCCACGGCGGTGCGTGAAACACTGGCCCTTCGTAACGGCATTCACGGCATGCCGCATCGATCTCCCGTGGAATGACAAGCCCCTCTATCCTGAGGAAACCTACAATATCGGCAAAGCCACGGTCGAACAGGACGGGCATCTGCCCGCCGCGATCCCAACACGCCCTCTGCGCGTCGAACATCGCAAGCGCAAAATCTAACGGCCTCTCCGCGCGCATTTCCATGCCGCCCGATGACTGCAGGATGTCACGAGCAACCTCGGGGACGGTGGCAATGCCGTGCTGCGCCACCTGAGCCAGCAGGGTCGACTTGCCCGACCCCGGGGCCCCGGTAACGACGGCGCGACGCACCGCCGCAGCCTACTGGTTCATCGTGTCGAAGAAATCCTCGTTGGTCTTCGAATCCTTCATTTTGTCGAGCAGGAATTCCATCGAATCGACGGTGCCCATCTGCATGAGGATCCGGCGCAACACCCACATCTTGGAGAGCTTGTCCTTCTCGACCAGCAGCTCTTCCTTGCGCGTGCCGGACTTGCCCACATCCAGTGCGGGGAAGATGCGCTTGTCCGCAACCTTGCGATCAAGCACGATTTCCGAATTGCCGGTGCCCTTGAACTCTTCGAAGATCACTTCGTCCATGCGGCTGCCGGTATCGATCAGTGCTGTGGCGATGATCGAAAGCGAACCGCCCTCTTCGATATTACGCGCGGCGCCGAAGAAGCGCTTCGGGCGCTGCAATGCGTTGGCATCGACACCGCCGGTCAGCACCTTGCCCGATGACGGGACGACGGTGTTATAGGCGCGGCCCAGGCGCGTGATCGAGTCGAGCAGGATCACAACATCTTTCTTGTGCTCGACCAGGCGCTTGGCCTTTTCGATCACCATTTCCGCCACTTGCACATGGCGCTGCGCAGGCTCATCGAAGGTCGAGGAGATCACCTCGCCCTTCACGCTGCGCTGCATGTCGGTGACTTCCTCGGGCCGTTCGTCGACCAGCAGGACCAGCAGGAACACCTCGGGGTGATTATCCGTGATAGCCTTCGCAATGTTCTGCAGCAGCACGGTCTTACCCGTACGCGGGGGCGCCACGATCAGCGCACGCTGGCCCTTGCCCTGCGGCGAGATGATATCGATCACTCGCGCGCTCTTGTCCTTCACGGTCGGGTCGAGCGTGTCGAGGTTGAGCTTCTGTTCAGGATAGAGCGGCGTCAGGTTGTCGAAATTGGTGCGCATCCGCACCGCTTCGGGATCGTCGTAATTGACCGAGCTCAGCTTGGTCAGCGCGAAATAGCGCTCGCCTTCGCGCGGGGCCCGGATCTCGCCTTCCACCGTATCGCCGGTACGCAGGCCCCATTTGCGGATCTGGTTGGGCGAAACGTAGATATCATCAGGCCCGGCGAGATAGTTCGCTTCGGGCGAACGGAGGAAGCCAAACCCGTCCTGCAAGACCTCGATCGTGCCGATCCCCATGATCTGCTCGTCGTAATCTTCGTCTTCAGCGAGTTCGCGCAGGATGCAGAACATCAGGTCCTGGCGCCGCATCGTGCCTGCGGCTTCAACGCCTAGCTCTTCCGCCATGGAAACGAGTTCGGCCGGAGCCTTCTGCTTTAAATCTTTGAGATGCATGTGTTTTATTATCCGAAAAGTGCCGTGCCGGGGACTTCGAAAGGCTTGGAGAAAGCTTGAGAGTGTAACGGCAGGACGCCGCAAATGCCCGGCTGGGTCGCGGCGTGAAATAAGTCCGTCCGCTGCTCAGGTCAATCGAACTAAGCGGACAAAATTCTCGATCAGAACGGTTTCACGATCACCAGAACGACGATCAGCGCAAGCAGGATCGCCGGGGCTTCACCAACGAGGCGGAGCCGCTTTTCTGCCAGGGGACGTTCCCCCCGCGCCATCTTCTTCGACAGCGCGACCATGTATCCGTGATAGCCGCTGAGGATCAGCACCAGAAACAGCTTGGCGTGAAACCAACCCTGATCCCACGCACCGATTGTGATGGCGAGCGTGAGGCCGAAAACCCAGGTCACGATGATGCTGGGGAGCAGGATGATTTTCGAAAGCTGCCGCGTGCGCTCCGCCCAAAGCGTCTCCTCGGTCGAACCCGCAGCCGTAGCGTGCATGTAGACCAGCTGGCGCGGCAACATGAACAGCCCAGCCAGCCAGAAGACCATGAAGATGATGTGCCCGGCTTTCAGCCAGAAATAGAGCATTCCAAGCGTTTCCTGCATGCCTAAGCCCCTAGAGCCTATGCCGGACGCTGCCAACCGCGCAGCACACCGAGCGCATGCTCGACATGGGCTATCGGTGTATGGCGATCAATCCCGTGCCCGAGATTGAAGATATGTGGACGACGCGCAAACGCGTCGAGAATCTGGAGAATTGCTGCGTCCAACCGATCCCCGCCCGCAAGCAGCAGCATCGGATCGAGATTGCCCTGCACAGGCAGGTTCTTCGGCAAATTTGCGTCGGCCCATGCGGGATCGATCGTTTCGTCCAGCCCGACGGCATCGACACCGGTTCGCTGTACGTAGCGGGGCAGCTTCTCGCCCGATCCCTTCGGGAAACCGATGATCGGAATATCGGGGTGCGATTCCTTAAGGGCACCGACAATAGCTGCATTGGGCGCAATCACCCAGCGATCGAACTCGTCAGGAGCAAGACTGCCTGCCCAGCTGTCGAAGAGTTGCACGGCTTCCGCACCCGCTTCGATCTGCCCGCGAAGATAGCCTATCGTGTGGTCTGCAATCGCACCGAGCATATCCGTCATTCTGGCAGGATCGCGATAAGCCAACGCGCGCGCAGCGTGCTGGTCGCGACTGCCCTCCCCTGCGATCATGTAGGTTGCGACCGTCCATGGGCTGCCGGCAAAGCCAAGCATGGTGATCTCGACTCCCAGCCGCTGGCGGCACAGGCGCACGGTGTCATAGACAGGATCGTAGCGAGCGCTGTCAGCCTGCAGGTCGCGAAGATCGTTCTCGATCAGTGGAGGAGACAGTCTGGGCCCCTCCCCTGCGAGAAATTCAAGCTTTTGGCCCATCGCGTGCGGGACGATCAGGATATCCGAAAACAAGATCGCACCGTCGAAACCGAACCGTTCGATCGGCTGCAACGTCACTTCGCACGCTGCCTCGCTGTCATACATGAGGTCGAGGAAGCCACCCTTCTCCAGCCTGAGAGCGCGATACTCAGGCAGGTAACGGCCTGCCTGGCGCATGAACCAGACAGGCGGCGTAGGGTGTATCGCACCTTGCAGGCATTCGAGAAGCGGACCGGGCATGGCTCTCTCTAATCCAATAAATTATATTATTAATAGATGGTTGAAGAATGTTGGCCCTGTGGACAGCGGTGATAAGCCGAGAGCGCACAGGCGGATCCCAAACATTCTCGTATGGCCTGCCGCATCGACTCGGCACGGCCCCGTCGTCAACCGAAACTTATCCCGGTTGTCAGACCACTGTCGAGAAAGCCACGCTCTGTTGGCAGACTCCCCGGGCATCTCCGACGCCGAACCGGCATGAAAATCGTGCCGGACTTGTCCTCGCATTAGTGAAGTGGTTTATCCCAAGGCCTCTCCACAGCCTGGAACCAGCCATTGGCGCGCACCCATCTCCACCTGTTTTCGGATTCGACCGGCGAAACGCTGCAGATGGTCGCCAATGCTGCGCTTGCCCAGTTCGAAGGCGTCGATGTGGTCCGGCATTTCTGGCCGATGGTGCGCTCTCGCCAGCATCTGGAGCGGATCGTGCCAGAGCTGGAAAAGGCACCAGGGCTGATCCTCTATACGCTGGTCAACGAGGAAACGCGCAAGGCACTGGAAGAAAAATGCCGGCAACTTGCGCTTCCAGCCGTGGATGCGCTGGGTGAAGTGACAGCCGTGCTCGAAACTTGCTTCGGCCAAGAGGCGCATGGCCGCCCGGGCCGGCAGCACAGGATGGACGACGCCTATTTCCGGCGCGTCGATGCGATCCACTATACGATCGCGCATGATGATGGGGTGGGGAGCGAGGATTGGCACAAGGCCGATATCCTTCTGACCGGGGTTTCGCGAACATCGAAGACGCCCACCAGCATCTATCTCGCCAATCGGGGCTACAAGGTCGCCAACATCCCGCTGGTGATGGAAAGCCCTCCTCCATCAGTGCTGTTCGAACTGACCGGCCCGCTGGTAGTGGGCCTGACCACTGCGCCGGAGAGGCTGGTGCAGATCAGGCGGAACCGGCTGCTTTCGCTGAACGAAGGATCTGAATCGACTTATGCCGAGCATGAAAGGGTCGAGGAGGAAGTTCGCTTCGCTCGCCGCATGTTTGCCGACAACAACTGGCCTGTGATCGATGTGACCCGCCGGTCCATCGAAGAAACGGCTGCCGCGATCATCAAGCTGATCACCGATCACCATATCCGCATCAAACCTCAGGAAAAGCCCATCTGATGCTGGTGCTCGCATCGAACAGCGCATCGCGCCGGGCAATGCTGGAGGCGGCAGGGCTCACTATCGAGGCTGCCGGTGCCGAGATCGACGAACGCGCACTCGAAGCGGAGATGGCGAACGCGGAACCGTCGGAAGTCGCACAGGCGCTCGCGGCGGCGAAGGCCAGCGCTGTCTCCATGCTTCGTCCCGAAAAGCTCGTCCTTGGCGGCGATAGCCTGGTGGTCGTCGACGGGCGGAGGTTCGACAAGCCTGGCAGCAGGGAGGAAGCCGCGCAGCACCTGCGTTTCTTCTCCGGCAAGGTAATGCACCTTTACAGCGCGGCTGCCCTCGCCCGGGATGGCCGGATTGCATGGTTGGGCGAGGACTCCGCTGCGCTCCATGTGCGCGGGCTGAGCGAGACCTTCATCGAGCAGTACCTTGCGGCCGAGTGGCCCGAGGTGGGAGCGACAGTGGGTGTGTTCCGCATCGAGGCGATAGGTGTGCAGCTTTTCGAACGGATCTATGGCGATCACTTCACCATCCTTGGCATGCCCTTGCTGCAGGTTCTTGACGCATTGCGCGACGAGGGAGAGCTTCTGCCATGAGCATACCTTATGCTGAGGTGATCGGCGATCCGGTTGCGCAGTCCAAATCGCCCGCGATCCACGGCTTCTGGCTGGAAAAGCTCGGAATCGAGGCGGAATATCGCGCGACTCCTGTGCTGGAGGACGAACTCGCGGATTTCCTCTCGGGCCGGAAGAATGATCCTCACTGGCGCGGATGCAATGTCACCATGCCGCTGAAACAGGCAGTCATCGGGCATCTCGATACTATGGACCCCGCGGCGACAGCAATTGGCGCGATCAATACGGTGACGCGCGATGACGACGGAAAGCTTACAGGCAGCAATACAGATCTGGCAGGCTTCCTTGAGCCCCTGTCCCACTATCTGGAAATCACGCATCTTTTCCGGATGGCACGTATCATCGGGGCGGGCGGAGCGGCACGCGCCATCGCCCATGCACTTGCGGCGGAGAATTTCACCCTGGTGATCGCTGCCCGGCGGACGGAACAGGCCGACGAACTGGTTGCGGGCCTCCCCAAGGGCACGCAGCACCATGTCGTTCCGCTCGATTATTTCGCTTCGCCAACCGATTTTGCATTCGATGACCGGAACGGTCTGCTGGATCTTGTGGTGAATGCCAGCCCGCTTGGCATGCGGGGCAAACCGCCGCTCGCATTCGACTGGAGCCATGCCCCGCCCGGAGCGATCGCCTACGATATCGTTACCGATCCGCTCGATACCCAATTTCTGCTGCGCGCGAGAGAAGCAAATCACCGCACGATCGACGGCCTGGAAATGCTGATCGGTCAGGCCGCGCGAGCATTTAGCCAGTTTTTCGGAATAGAGCCGCCGCGCGAGCATGATCCCCAGCTGCGCGCGCTCCTGACGGCATGACCAAGCCAATGATTATCGGCCTGACCGGATCGATCGGGATGGGAAAATCGACCGTTGCCGAGATGTTCGAAGCGCTTGGCATCCCGGTCTTCGATGCCGATGCGCAAGTGCGCGCGATGCAGGGGCCAGGGGGCAGTGTACTTCCAGCAATCGAGGCGGCATTTCCCGGTACGACGGGGCCTGACGGAGTGGACCGCAACGAACTGGGTCGAAGGGTTTTCGGCGATGCAGCAGCACTCGCAAGGCTAGAATCCATCATGCACCCCGCAGTGGCGGAGCGCCGTGCGGCATTCCTTGCCGCCAATACCGGTTCGCCCATGCTGGTCTTCGATATCCCGCTCCTGTTCGAAAAAGGGGGAGCGGCGAGCGTGGACCGGATCGTGGTCGTCTCCGCCCCGGCGGATATCCAGCGCGAACGGGTGCTCTCCCGACCGGGAATGACCGAGGAAAAGTTCGCCCAGATCCTGAAGTTGCAGACACCCGATCCCGATAAACGGGCGCAAGCGGATCATGTGATCGATACGGGCCAGACCATCGAGCGGACACAGGAAGATGTCGCCGATCTCGTCACCCGCCTGAAAGGCGAGGCGGCGCAACAGACGTGATCTTGCCAGCAGCGCCGGAGAGGTCGATAGTCTGCGCATGCGTGAAATCATATTCGATACGGAAACCACCGGGATCGACCCCAAACAGGGTCACCGGATGGTGGAAATCGGCTGTGTGGAGCTGATCGACCGGATGCCGACCGGTGAAACCTTCCACGCCTATTACAATCCTGACCGCGATATGCCTGCCGAGGCGGAAGCGATCCACGGGCTGAGCGCCCAGTTCCTCGCCGACAAGCCCCGCTTTTCCGACAAGGTGGACACTTTTCTGGCCTTCGTGGGTGAAGACAAGCTGGTGGCGCATAACGCCGGGTTCGACTTCGCCTTCCTTAATGCAGAACTCGAGCTTTGCGCGCGCGAGCCGATCTGCTTGTCGCGCAAGATCGATACGCTGGAGCTGGCGCGGCGGAAGAATCCGGGCGGCAAGCATTCGCTCGACGCCTTGTGCAGCCGCTACGGGGTCGATCGCAGCCACCGCGTCTTCCATGGTGCACTACTCGACGCCGAGCTGCTTGCGCAGGTGTACATAGAGCTGACCGGCGGTCGGCAGATCGCGATGGGCCTGGTTGCGGAAGAGGTTTCGGACGCTGGAGACGCTGCCGAGGCCATCGTGGCGCTTGCCCCATCGCCCGACCGCCCGAAGCGCCCGATCCGCCCTCATTCTGCAACTATGCAGGAACTTGAGCGCCACGCGGCCTTTCTTGAGCGTATCGCAAGACCTATCTGGAACAGATAGGCGCAGCCCCCGACCCCCGAGGGCGCCATAGCAAAGGGAGAATTGCAGAGCATGGACGTGCGAGTCTCAGGTCACCAAATCGATACCGGCGCATCGCTGCAGGACAACGCGACCGATCGCCTTTCCGGCATTGTCGAAAAATATTTCAGCCGCGCGATTTCCGCACATGTCACATTCGGCAAGGAGCCGGGCGGGGCATTTTCCTGCGACATCGTGGCGCACATCATGCAAGGCCTGATCCTGAAGGCGCGCGCGGAAGCACATGATATCCACCAGGCACTCGACGCGGCAGCGACCAAGCTCGAAAAACAGCTCCGTCGCTACAAGCGCAGGTTGAAGGATCGGCACGAGGCACATGCCCACTCGGCTGCAGCCGAAGAGGCCGCATACCGCGTGTTTGCGGCCGAACCTGACGAAGACGATGCCGAGGTTGCGGATGCGCCGGCGGTGGTTGCTGAGACGAAAACCGATATCCCCGAAGCATCTGTCGCGGATGCGGTGATGCTGCTGGATCTACGCGATACAAGCGCCCTGTTCTTCAAAAATGCTGGCACTGGCCGTCATAATATGGTGTATCGACGCCATGACGGCACGATCGGATGGGTCGAGCCGCATTGACGAGGCTGGTAGCGCGTTCTTCATGAGCGGCCGAGCCTCGCCTCCTGTCGCATAATTTGTGACACCCCGCTCACATGCGGGATCAAGAGCATCAACGCGTAGCAAGGCAGACAACCCCCGTGTCGACCCCTTTCCGATTACTTCCCCAAGCCGTGCGATGCGCGTCTTGCGCTGACAAATCTGCTATTTTGAACGAAGTGGCCCAAGGCTTTGCAGCTGCCTATTCGCTCGACTGCGATGAAGTGCTCGACGTGCTGAAGGAGCGCGAGACGCTGGGCAGCACGGGGTTTGGCCGCGGGGTCGCGATGCCCCACGCGCGCATGGATGCAGTGGAAGAGCCGCTCGCGATGCTCATCCACCTCGATCGCGATGTCGATTTCGATGCGGCGGATGGAATTCCCGTACGGCTGGTGATGGGGCTCATTTCTCCTACGGATGCGGGCGCCCAGCACCTCCACGCGCTCGCGGCGATGTCTCGCCTCACCCGTGACGAACGTGTGCTGCATCGCCTGTTCGATTCGAAGAGCGAAGAAGAACTGTTCGCGATCATCGCCAATTCGGGTTTGCGTGAAGCCGCCTGAACCCTCGCCGGGCCCGGCAGCGCATTTTCGTGCGCTCGAACGGCTCTATCGCTCTGCCCCTATCAATAGTGCCTTTGCCTCCGAGATTGCGATCGAGGCAGAGGGGCGCGCACGCATCACATTCGATGTAACGGAAGATGTGTACCATGCGGCGGGTGCCGCGCATGGCACCATCTATTTCAAGATGCTCGACGATGCGGCTTTCTATGCCGCGAATACGCTGGTCACCGATCGGTTCCTGCTGACGACGGCCTTCAATGCACACTTCACCAAGCCGGTTCGTAGCGGCCGGGTAACTGCAGATGGCGTCTGGATCAGCGGGCGACGGCGCGTCCTAGTGGCCGAATCGCGGCTTGTGGATGAGGAAGGCGACGAGATCGGGCGCGGAACCGGCACGTTCATGCGCTCGCGAATCGCGCTGTCCGGCCTCGATGGATATGCGAATGATCGGCCATGAGTGATTCGCGCCTGCCGACTCACCTCGTCGTAAGCGGCATTTTGCGACAGGTTTCGGCAGAAGGCGGCACCGGAGTTATCCTTGCCAAAGGTGACCGAGACGCCGGAACCTATGTTCTATTGCTGCGCGATCGTGGCGAGCGGCTGAAATTAGTCGAAAGAAGGCCTTCGGCCGATTTCTCCTTCGAGTGGCAAGTTACGCAAGACGAACCTTCTGAAAATGAGGGAAAAATCTACGATTATTGCAATCGCAGGCGCGATCAGGATGCGGATTTGTGGATCGTTGAATTACAGATCGATAATGCAGAACGGTTCGTCGCAGAATTGCAGCCTTAACTTGACCTAAAGCCGGACAAGGGCAAAGGGCGCGCAACTTCGAGTTTGCGCAGGCGGTCGAGGCGACAATGAGGTCGCGCCGATTAGCACGCAGTCGGGGAACGGCCGGCAGGCCATTTCGAACCCTCACATTTATACATTCGATGAATGCGCTTTTGCGCGTGATGGTTCCAGCCTGCGTCTGTGTTCGTTCACCGCCCTATGAACGGGATCAATGGGTACCAAGACGAAATTCGGCTTCGCGGCGTGTGTCGCTGCCGGACTGATCGCTTCTGCAGGCTTCAGCTATGCAGGCGCGCAAGCCCAACAGGGCGAAACTGAAATTCTCATCGCGCCGCAGGCTGACGCTGCGGACGAAACGGTCTTCCTGTCGGAAGAAGTGGTTCAGCCGCTTCCCGAGGAAGCCGAGGCGGATATCGCCGCGAATACCGAAACTGACGATGCGAATGTGCCGGCTGCGGATTCGCTGCGCGAGCTGATCGCGCAGGTCGACGCACCGCAGACGCTTTCGCGCCAGCTCGAGTGCCTTGCAGGCGCCATCTATTTCGAATCGCGTGGTGAGCCGATCGAAGGCCAGCTTGCTGTGGCCCAGGTTGTTATCAACCGCGCCGATTCCACGGTCTTCCCTTCTGACTATTGCGGCGTTGTCACTCAGCGCGCGCAGTTCTCCTTCGTGAAGAACGGACACATCCCGACCCGGCGCAGCAATGCCGCCGCTTGGGAACGCGCGCGCAAGATTGCCCGCATTGCCCATGAAGGCCTGTGGGAGAGCGAAGCACGCGACTCGCTCTATTTCCATGCGAATTACGTGAAACCGCGCTGGGCTCGCACCAAGCAGGCGCGCGCAACCATCAAGACGCACATTTTCTATCGCTAATCGGGTGACGAGCGGAAGCTCGCACCCAAACGATCAGGCAGCGACCTTCACCCACACGGGTGCATGGTCGCTCGCCTTTTCCTGGCCGCGGGCATCCTTGTCGACGCCTGCCGCTTCCAGTCGGTCCGCCAGTTCGGGCGAAAGCAGGCAATGGTCGATCCGGAACCCGTGATCGCGTTGCCACGCGCCCCTCTGGTAGTCCCAGAAGGTCCATACGCCGCCGCGCGGGTTGAGCGTGTTTAACGCATCGACCCATCCGTCTGCCAGCAGGCGGGCATAGGCATTGCGCGAGGCGGGCTGCATCAATGCATCGTCCTCCATCGCGAGCGGCGACCACACATCCTTGTCCTCAGGGATGACGTTGAAGTCGCCAAGGACGATGGCGGGCTTCTCTTCCGCCCATATCGCAGCCATGCGGGCGCGTAGCCGCTCCATCCATGCCAGTTTATAGTCGAATTTCGGCCCCGGCTGCGGATTGCCGTTGGGTAGGTAGAGATTGGCGATAACCACGCCATTGACCTCGGCTTCAAGATATCGCGCCTGTTCGTCGCTATCGTCACCCGGCAGGCCACGCTGGCGCTCGCTTACGTCGAGGCCGTTGCGGACGAGGATGGCAACGCCGTTGAAGCTCTTCTGGCCGTGCCAAAGCGCCTGGTAGCCGACCTTCTCGAACTCGCTGGCGGGGAAGCCTTCGTCCTGCGATTTGATTTCCTGCAGGCACGCGACGTCCGGCTTCGTTTCCTCGAGCCATTCGAGCAGGCGCGGAAGCCGCGCCTTGATGCCGTTGATGTTGAAAGTGGCGATACGCATGGGGCTCTTCGTGCCCGATGCGCGTGCGCTAGTCTAACTCAAATACCGAAGCTTGAGCCGCAGCCGCAGCCCGCGGCCGCTTGCGGGTTCTCGACCCGGAATGCCGCACCGCCCAGCGATTCGACATAATCGACCGAGCTCCCCGCGACGAGATCGAGGCTCACCGGGTCCACCACCAGCCGCACGCCGTCGGTTTCGCTCGTCGCATCGTCATTCTCGGCATTGCTTGCCAGCTCGAAACGATACTGGAACCCAGAGCACCCGCCCCCATCCACCGCGAGGCGCAGGATCGCGGGCTTGCCCTGCTTTGATGCAATGGCCGCCACGCGTGTAGCGGCCGCAGTGGTGAGAGTGGGGGGTGTGCTCATGTCATCGATATGGGCGTAACGGCGGCCCGTCTCAAGTCAGGCGGTCTGGATATAGCTGCGCATGTCCTGCGCTTCCTGCTGCACTTCGTCGAACCGGGATTTCACCAGATCGCCGATCGAGACAAAGCCGATCAGTGCGCCATCCTCCACCACGGGGAGGTGGCGGATACGCCGCCGGGTCATGAGAGAGAGGGCTGCATCGACCTTTTCGGAGCGATCGACGGTGATCGCGGGTGCCGTCATCACCTCGCGCACGGGGCGATCAAGGCAGGAGGGACCCTGCTGCGCCATGCAGTAGATCACGTCGCGTTCCGAGAAGATGCCGGCCACCTGACCGCTCTGCATCACGGGCAAGGCGCCGATCCGCCTTTCGGCAAGAATTGCAATGGCATCGCGCATAGTCTGCCCTACATCGCAAGTGAGAATGGCGCTTGCATTGCGAGATGCGATTAGCTGTCCGATGTCCATCTTTCGTGCTCCTTTCCCCCGGGGCAGGATAATGGCACGAGTGATCGCGTTTGGCGAATCGGCACAGAGTTTCAGTTCAGGAGGGTCGCTTGGCGCCCAAATCCCCGCTCGACGATCCGGAAAAGGCGGCCTTTGCGTGGGCTCGCTACAAACGGATCATGCGATTCATGCTGCTGCTGACGATCCTGGTCGTGGGCGCGGCCATGCTCGCTATTTTCTGGAGCGAAGCCGAAGTCAGCCCGCATTTCTTCATAGCAGTTGCGTTGGGCATCGGGATGACGATGCTGCTGGCAAGTGCGCTGATGGGGCTGGTCTTCCTGTCCAACGGGACGGGCCACGATGAATCGATCCACAACCCGCTGGAGGATGACGAGCGCTAATTGACCGGATGCAGTCGGTAGGCTTCGACCGGCTCGCCGCCAATCAGGTGCTGCTGGATGATCTCTTCCAGCACCTGCGGCGTGCAGGAGTGGTACCAGACCCCGTCTGGCTGGACGACCGCAACCGGGCCTGCTTCGCAGATTTGCCGGCAATCGGCCTTGGTCCGCCGGATCAACAGCCCCTGCTCCCCGTTTTTCGACGGACCGATCCCCAGCTCTTTCAGCCGTTTCTTGAGATAGTTCCATGATTGTGCACCCTGTTCCGGGTCGCAGCACTTGGCCTTCTTAGGCATCGCGCACAGGAAGATATGCCGTGCGGCACGCTCACCGCCGGTCTTTGCCAGGGCAGCCTGCGCTTTCCTGAGCGCCTTGGCTTCGCTCATTCGGAGTCGTCGCCCAGCCAGCGATCGAGCCAGGTGAACACCGTATCATGCCACTGGAGCGAATTCTTGGGCTTCAGCACCCAGTGATTCTCGTCCGGGAAGACAAGCAGTTGCGAAGGAATCTGCCGCTCCTGCAAAGCAGTGAAGCTCTGGATGCCCTGCGTGTAGGGAACGCGATAATCCTTCTCGCCCGTGATCACGAGCATCGGGGTTTGCCATTTGTCGACGTGGTTGACCGGGTTCCAGCGCTCGTAAAGTGCCTTCTGTTCGGAGTAGGAGCCGCCGAAATCCCACCGCGGAAACCACAATTCCTCGGTCGCGTAATAGAAGCTGCGCATGTCGAACAGGCCATCGTGCTGCACGAGGCAGTCGAAACGGTCAGGCCAGTTCCCCGCGATCCAGTTCATCATGTAACCGCCATAGGAGGCACCCATGGCGCAGGCCTTGTCGCCATCGATTTGGCTGTCGAGCGCCAGCGCTGCCGCAAGGCCTTTCTGCAGGTCTTCCAGCGGCTTGCCACCCCAGTCGCGGTTGATCGCGTCGGTGAAGGCCTGCCCGTAACCGGTCGACCCGTGGAAATCGACCGAGATGACTGCGTAACCCTGGCTCGCGAGGACGCGCGGGTTCCACCGGCTGGACCATCCATCGTTGAACGATCCCTGCGGGCCGCCATGGACGTAGAGGATCGCGGGAAGCTTACCATCGATCCCGGAAGGCTTGGTGATCTGCCCCCATACCGTGTCGCCGTTTGCGCCAGCGAAGCTGAAGCGTTCCGTTTCGACCGGAGCCAGTGCCGACATGCGGCTGGCAGCAACGTCGGTCAGGCGGGCGGCCTCACCCCAGCCATCCGAAACGTAGAGTTCCGAGGGGGCTGCAATGGAGTCGCGTGTGAATACGATGCGATCATTACCTGCGGGCGTGACACTGCCAATATGCGCTTCGTTGCCGCGCATCAGGTCAAGTTCGTTAACGGTGCCGTCGCGCGGGTCGATACGGAACGCCGGAGTGTCGAGCACGCTTTGCGCTGTCGCAATGATCCAGCGGGAGTCCGGCGTCCATGCCAGCGAGCCGAAGCTGCGATCGAAGTCATCGGTCAGCGATCTTGTCTGTCCGGTAGCGAGATCGCGCAGCATCACTTGCATGCGATCCGATTCGTACCCCGGTCGTTCCATCGCCAGATACGCCAGCCACTTGCCGTCGGGTGAAGGCGTCGGCGCTCCGTCGCTGGCCTCGTTCGCAGCCGTGAGGTTGGTCGGCACGCTTTCGCCCATGGCGAGGCGATAGATATCGGTATTGGTAGAGGTAGGCTCGGTGGCCCCGGACTGTCGCGCGACGAAATAGAGCGCATCGCCCTTTGCCCCCCAGGCCATGTCCTCCAGTCCGCCGAAGGGCTGCACCGGCGTGTCACCGGTCAGCGCACCTTCGCCGTCAGGCCCGTCCGCGGCGATACCGGGCCCTTGTGCACGGCCATTCTCGATCGGGAAAACAAAGACGCGGCTGAAGGTCCCCGGCGTCTCGTAGGAATCCCAGTGCCGCACGAAACCATCCGATCCATCGTACAGCATCCCGGTGCCGGGTCCGGGCATATGCCGGGGTGTTTCGCTGGAGCAGGCAAACACGCTGCATTCGCGCGGCACGCTGCCAATCACGGCGACACTACTGCCGTCGGGCGAAACCTTGAAACCGTCTATACTGCGGTTGACCCGGGTAACCTGGCTTTCCTGCGCCACTACGCCGTTCGACAGGAGGATGCCGGTAAAAACCTGCATGCCCTTAGAGTTGCGACCACCGGGTGCGAGGAAATAAATCCGTTCGTCATCGAGGAAGACGATGGAGGATGCGTCCTCCCGGATCCGGACGTCGCGCTCCTCACCTGTCGCCAGGGTCTTGACCTTGTATGTCGTGCTTCGTGTGAGCGCGGCCTCATCTGTCAGCGTGACAGTATAAATCGCACGGGTACCGTCCGGGCTCACGCTGGAGAGGCCGAGTCGCGGCATGGTCACGAGATCTCGTGCCGACATGGGCACGGGCTCGCCGGTTTCCGGCGAGTCCTGGGCGATAACTGGAGAGGTCAGAAACGCTGCCGAAGCAGCGAGAAGGGCGAGCGGTTTGAAGGCCTTGCGCATGGCGCGCGAACCTACGCTTGTGCACGCCGCCCGCAAGCGAAATTTCTCGGTAAAGCTGTCAGCCCTGCTTCTTGACGATCCGCGCGATTTCCTGCCGGACGAGGTCTTCGACCATTGGCGGCAGGTTGGTATCGAGCCATTCGGCGAGCATTGGGCGCAGCATTTCGCGCGCCAAACCTTCCAGCGATGTCTCGCCCGACCGCACGATCTGCGGAGGCGTGCCGGGTTCGGCGAGCAGGGCCAGCGTTGCGAGGTTATCCCGCATGGCATCGCGTGAAGTCGCGCTCAGCAGCGATTCCGTCTCGCTTTCGGGCTCGTCGAGCGTATCGATCTGCTCTGCATCGGCGAGGTCGAACACCTCGTCAGCCTCCTCATCCGACACGTCATTCTGCGGCAATGGTGCGCTCTCTTCGCGACGCTCGCGCCGTCGGCGCGCTTCCATTGCGCCTGCGCGATTGTCCCGCGCGATCACCTTCTTGATGGAGTCGAGAATCTCCTCGACCGACGCTTCGCCGTCCCGCACCTTTGCCCGCCCCTTAGTCCCTGATCACTCAGTCCGCGTCCGGCTCCAATACCGGTCCATAGACATCGCGGATGTCCGCGTTGGCGGGAGGAATGTCAATGGTGCGCGTGCCCTGGGCCTCGGGCTCCGGGTCCCGATCCCAGTCGTTCCAGCGCCCGGAAACGCGATCGTAATTAACCAGCGGGTCGTACAGGGCGCCGCCCTCGATCCCCAGGTCGCGCGCTTCGGCAAGGCCCATGGCGGCGAGCAGGCTGAAGCCGGCGACGTAGGCATTGCGACGGGCCGTCACGAGGTCGACGCGGGCGAATAACAGCTCCTGTTCGGCATTGAGCACGTCGAGCACGGTGCGATTGCCGATCGAGTTTTCCGCCCGCACGCCTTCGAGGCTCAGCTCGGCCGAGGCGACCGCTTCGCGCGAGCTGTCGATGATGGCAAGCGCAGCCGAATAGCTGGCGAAAGAAGCGCGAACCTGCGCGATCACATCGCGCTCTGTGGCAATCACCTGGTCGAGCGCGGCGGATGCGCGCGCCTGCGCTTGGCGTTGCAGCGCCGCGGGGCGCCCGCCCTGGAAGATCGGAATGGAGAGCGAAATGCCGGCCGAGGAAGCTCGCGCATCCTGATCGCTCGGGATGATGGCGCTGTTCGGATTGGTTGGGTCGGAAAGCGATCCGGGAATCGAGCCGAGGAAGTTCTGGTAGTCGTACCCGGCAAACGCGGAGATCCGCGGCAGGCGCGAGGCACCCGCGACATCGATATCGTACCCTGCCGCCTGGGCGCGTTCCCGTGCGGCAATCAGGTCGGGGTTATTCTCCAGCGCCACATCGACCGCGCTTCGCGGATCGTCGGGCAGGTTGGGGAGCGGGGGCGGGGGTTCGAGCTCGCCCGGAGCCGAGCCGACCAGCTGGATATAGGTTTCGCGTGCCTGGATCAGGCCCGCTTCGGCAGAACGCAAGTCGCCGCGTGCCAGAGCCAGGCGCGATTGCGATTGCGCCACGTCGGTGCGGGTCAGATCGCCGATTTCGAACCGGTCGCCGGTTGCCTGCAGGTTGACTTCCAGCACCTGCACCTGATTGGCACTCAAGCCCACCAGCGCTTCGCCGCGAAGCACGTCCATATAAGCGGCAACGACCTGGGTGAAGATGGCACTTTCGGTCCCGCGCAGGTCGGCACGCCCGGCCTCGACCCGTTCTTCCGCCGCGCGAATGGAATTCTTGACCGATCCGCCCGAATAGAGCGGCACGCCCAAGTCGACCCCGCCGGTGAACGCGCGCTGCGGCGCGAAGAAGTTGGTCGAGTTCTGTTGCACGAATTCGGTGACGGCGGCCTGCGCAGTTACGCTCGGGCGCCCATCCGCCTTCTCGATCGGCACGGTTTCGTCGGTAGCACGCAGCTGTGCGCGTGCCGACTGCAAGGTCGGGTTCGTGCGGTAAGCCTCCGCCAGTGCCTCGCGCAGCGTGTCTGCCTGCGCGGGCGTGGTCAGCGCAAATGCGCTCGTCAGGGCAAGAGACAGGATGGCGGGGCGCAGCATGGTCAGAAACTCCAGCCTTGCGGCTTGTCGAATTGAGGCAGCCGCGGAAGCTGCGTTTCGGTGATGGCCAGCAGCGACAGGTCGTCGCCGCTCCGGCGCCCGACTTCGAGCCGGGTCACACCCTTGCGGATCACTCCGGTGACGAGGCGACCGGCGGGCGCGAGTGTTGCGACCAGCTGGACTGGTACATCCTCCAGCGCGCCATCGACGATGACGAGGTCGAATGTGCCATCGACATCGTTCGCGAGCAGCATGTCGGGTGTCGCCTCGCGCACTTCGGACACCAGCGGCCGGATCAGCGCGGCGAGATAGCCCGTCGCAGGGCCGATCAGCAGCACTGTGTCGCCCGATTGCGGCCGCGCATGCGTCAGGATCTCGCCATAGGCGAGCGGAGAGCCCAGCGCCGCACCCCCGCCAAGCGGAATCGTGCGGTCGATATAGGCGCTTGCCCGCGATGCTTCGGGCACGAAATCTTCGCGCGGAACCTCGGCCATCCGCTCGAGCACGAAAGCATCGTTGATCCCGCTGGTGCGCAGCTGGCTTTCGATCATGTGGCGGCGTGCGGCCGCGAAGTCAGGCGCTTTTTGCGCGATAGCGATCATCTGTCTTGTCTCGTCCATCTGTGCCATCCGCCTGGGTAGTCGGCAGCGGCGGATGCGGGCCCTGGCGGACGCCTTATAGGGGGCGGAAAGGCTCGCCAAGACCCGCATCACTTGTCGCATAGGCTTTGGCTGCTCTAGTGGCGCTTCGGTTTCGATCAGCAGGAGGTGCCCGTCGATGAGCGACATGACGACTATCAAGGAAGACGATCTCATCGAAAGCGTCGCCGACGCGCTTCAATTCATCTCCTACTATCACCCGATGGACTATATCCGCGCGCTGGGAGAGGCCTACGAGGCCGAACAGGGTCCTGCCGCGAAAGACGCGATTGCGCAAATCCTGACCAACAGCCGCCTGTGCGCCGAAGGGCACCGGCCGATCTGCCAGGACACCGGCATCGTCAATGTGTTCGTCAAATGGGGGCAGGATTGCCGGCTGGACAGCAATCGAGCGCTGCAGGAAATCGTCGATGAAGGCGTGCGGCAGGCCTACAACCACCCGGACAACAAGCTGCGCGCATCGATCCTTGCCGATCCTGCCTTCACCCGCCGCAATACGCGCGACAACACGCCCTGTGTGCTGTCGGTCGAGATGGTCCCGGGCAACACCGTGAGCATCGATGTCGCCGCCAAGGGCGGTGGCAGCGAAAACAAGAGCAAGTTCAAGATGATGAACCCGTCTGACAATATCGTAGACTGGGTGGTCGAACAGGTGCCTTCGATGGGCGCGGGCTGGTGTCCGCCCGGGATGCTCGGCATCGGCATCGGCGGCACGGCGGAGCACTGCGTGAAGCTCGCCAAGCAGAGTTTGATGGACCCGATCGATATGGGCCAGCTGAAGAAACGCGGTGCGCAGACCGATATCGAGCAGTTGCGAATCGACATTTTCGATGCAGTCAATGCGCAGGGGATCGGCGCGCAAGGGCTGGGCGGCCTTTCGACCGTGCTCGATGTGAAAATCCTTGACTGGCCGTGCCATGCGGCGGGCAAACCCGTGGCGATGATTCCGAATTGCGCGGCAACACGCCATGCGCATTTCGCGCTGGACGGATCGGGCCCGGCGTATCTGGAGAAGCCCGATCTCGACCAGTGGCCCAAGGTCAATTGGCAGCCCGACAGCGCGGCGAAGCGCGTGAACCTCGACACGCTCACGCAGGAAGAGGTCGAGAGCTGGAACCACGGCGATCGCCTGCTGCTCTCGGGCAAGATGCTCACCGGGCGGGACGCGGCGCACAAGCGCATCAAGGACATGCTTGAGCGTGGCGAGGAGCTGCCGGTGAGCTTCGAGGGGCGTGCGATCTATTATGTCGGCCCGGTCGACCCGGTGATGGGCGAGGTCGTCGGCCCGGCAGGCCCGACCACCGCCACCCGGATGGACAAGTTTACCGAGATGATGCTCGATCTTGGCCTGCTGGCGATGATCGGCAAGGCGGAGCGCGGGGCAGATGCTGTGGACGTCATCAGCCGCTTCAAGACGGCCTACCTGATGGCGACAGGCGGCGCGGCCTACCTCGTTGCCCGCGCCATCAAGGAAGCAAAAGTCGTCGCGTTCGAGGAACTGGGCATGGAAGCGATCTACGAATTCACGGTCGAGAACATGCCGGTGACCGTCGCCGTCGATGCGGCGGGCAACAACGTCCACACGCTGGCCCCGGCGCAGTGGCGCAAGCGGATCGCGGACGAAAAGCTGCTCGAAAACTCGTGATGTCCGCTCGACCGGCGCAGTTCCGGCATCGACCGGCGGCATGGCCTTCGCGCGCGCGGGCAGGCAATCAGGCATGATGGCGAAAGACATTCCGTCCGACACAGAATTGCGAAGCGAATCCAGCCGCCTGCCGTTCAAGGCGGTGCTGATTTCGATCGCCGGTCTGTGGGCGACCTATTTCGTGCTGCTCACCCTGCGCGGTGTGATCGTCGGGCTCGAGATCCACGATGCGCTGCTCTGGCGGCGCCTTGTCGTGTGCCTTGTGGGTGTCGTGATTACGCTGGGGATGTGGCTCGTTCTGCGACTGGTCGATTCGCGAAGCCTGATCATCAAGACGGCTACCGCCCTGCTCGTCGCCCTGCCGGCCTCCCTGATGATCGCGCAGGTCAACCAGATGGTGTTCGCGCCGGTGCAGGACACGATGTTCCGCAAGATCGGGGAGCAGCAGGGCGTGGTGTTTCGCCGCGACGAAGCGGGCAACCTGCTGGTCGACGTTCCGCCAGTACCAACCCCGGCAGAGGGGTCCCGCAGGGGCGCCAATGCGGGCGACGATCTCGATGTCCGAACCTTCGTCATTGCCCCTGCGCCGGTAGGGCTGGAGCGCTGGCGGCAGCTGACCGATATTGCGATCGGGCGGTACTTCCTGCTGCTCGCCTGGGCAGCGCTGTACCTCGCGTTGCTGGCGGGTGCGCAGGCGCGCGTGGCGCAAGCCCGGGAGGAGCGATTCCGTACGGCCGCCAAGGCTGCCGAGTTGCGATCCTTGCGTTACCAGATCAATCCGCACTTCCTGTTCAACACGCTCAATTCGCTGTCGTCGCTGGTGATCACCGGCAAGGACGACCGGGCGGAGGCGATGATTCAGGCGGTGTCCAATTTCTATCGCCACAGCCTTGCCGAGGAACCGACCGAGGATGTCGCTCTGGAAGACGAGATCGCGCTGCAACGCGATTACCTGGCCATCGAAGAGGTCCGCTTCCCCGAGCGCTTGCTGGTCGAGATTACCCTGCCGGATCGGCTGGAACGCGCTCGGGTGCCGGGCATGATCCTGCAGCCGCTGGTCGAGAATTCGGTGCGCTATGCGGTCGCACGCTCGACCACGCCGGTGCATGTCTCGATCGAAGCCTTCGCACAAGGCGAGCAATTGCACCTCGTGGTGGCCGATGACGGCCCGGGCCTGGCTGACAATATTGGCGGCGGATTCGGCATTGGCCTGTCGAACGTGCGTGACCGGCTGCGTGCACGGTTCGGCGACCGCGCCAAGGTGCTGACGGGGCAGGCCGAAGACGGGGGCTACCGCACGGAACTCATCATGCCGCTGGATTTCAACAATGGACGATAAAACACCTCCCCAATCTTCATTGCGCGTCGCGCTGGTGGACGACGAGCCTCTTGCAATCGAACGACTGGAAACGCTGTGCGGCCGGATCGCGGGTGTCGAGGTGGTGGGCACTGCCGACCATGGCGAGGCAGCACTGGACATTATCGCCAGCGAAACGCCCGATCTCGTCTTGCTCGATCTCACCATGCCGGGGCTTGGGGGGATCGAGGTCGCCAAGAAACTGGCGCGCAAACCCAATCCGCCTGCGATCATCTTCGTCACCGCGCATGAAAGCTTTGCCGTGGAGGCATTCGATCTCGACGCGGTCGATTACGTGCTTAAACCCGTCGCCGCCGAACGGCTGGAGCGGGCGATCGGCCGGGCCCTGGCCAAGCGGGGCGAGACGCCGGAAATCGGCGACGAGAAGTGGCTGCAGGAACTGTGGGTACCCCACCGTTCGGAACTGGTGCGCGTGTCCGTATCGGACGTTCGCCGGATCGATGCGGAGCGCGACTATGTGCGGCTTTACGTCGGCGACAAGACGTACCTGCTGTTGCAGACCATCGCCGGGCTTGAAGAAAAGCTCGACCCCGAATCCTTCATCCGCATCCACCGCAGCACGATCCTGCGCAAGGACCATATTGCAGGCCTGCGCCACGATGGACTGGGGGTCTGGTCGGTGGAGCTGGAAGACGGCGAGACGCTGCGCATCGGGCGCACGTTCCTGCCCAAGGTAAAAGCCATGGCCGGGCGCTAGGGCGCGCTCGCCACATACGACTCGACCCGACAAATGCCGGGTCGAGAGGATCGAGCCATTACTGGAAACTTGTCGGGCGGCAGGCCCTGATCGGGAAATCAGCCCGGGATAACCGCCTGCGCCGAACCGCCGTCACCTTCGGGCGCGGCGATAATATCGCGCGTCACGCGGCCCTTGGCCACGGTCTGCGTCTGGGTATCGCCCACCGAGGATCGGATACCCGGTGCCGCTTCACCCGCACGGCTGAGCGCTGCTGCTTCGACTTCGCTGCGTGCTGCCGGGCCACCGAAGAGCGCTTCGAGAGCCTGTTCCGCGGCCGTGCCTTCGGTCGGGCGCGGAGCGCCGGGATCGGGCGGAGCGAGGCTGAAATCGGGCGGCACCACCAGCGGGGCCTGGCGCTGGACCGCGAACTCGTCCGGCCGGTCGCGACCGAGAATTCCGCCACCACTGCCGCAGGCAGACAGGCCCATGGCGAAGGTGGCGAGGATCAGGAGGTTCTTGTGGCGCATGGTCAACTCTCTTTCGCAGCCAGGTGCATATCGTCGTCTTCGGCGTCCTTGTCGCGCAGGAAGAACGAACGGGCAAGGATGATCAGCACACCGATGGTGATTGCCGCATCGGCGATATTGAAGATCAGGAACGGGCGGAAGGTGCCGAAGTGCAGGTCCGCATAGTCGATCACATAACCCCAGAGCACGCGATCGAGGATATTGCCGAGCGCACCGCCGAGGATCAGGCCGAGCCCGAATATGTCGCCCGTGGTGCGTTCGCGCAGCATCCACAGCAGGACGATGACCGCGATCAGCGCGGTGCCGAAGACAAGGATCCAGCGCGCCTCCACGCTGTCCGCTTCGAACAAGCCCAGCGAAATGCCGAAATTCTGCGTCCAGCGCAGGTCGAAGAAGGGCAGCAGCTCCACCACCGCGCGCTGTTCCAGCTGCATCGGTACGCGCACCAGCCATTTCACCAGCTGGTCCAGCCCGAAGACGATCAGGGCCAGCAGCAGCCCGGTTATCCGGCGATTCCATGCACCGTCCATCAGTTTACAGCCTCCTCACAGCGGTCGCATAGAGCGCCCTCTACCGAAACGCTCGGCAGCAGGCGCCAGCAACGGCCGCACTTGTTATTCGAAGAGCGCGAAACTTTCACGTCTTCCCCATCGTGGGCAGACACTGACGCGGCGATGAACAGTTCGGCAAGGTCTTCCATCCCG
Organism: Alteriqipengyuania sp.; assembly: GCF_964222115.1. Classification (NCBI taxonomy): domain Bacteria; kingdom Pseudomonadati; phylum Pseudomonadota; class Alphaproteobacteria; order Sphingomonadales; family Erythrobacteraceae; genus Alteriqipengyuania; species Alteriqipengyuania sp. Next base: position 20,155 of record NZ_CAXQBM010000065.1, on the reverse strand, counting down.
AAACCTTGCGGGATTGCCTGCTGTGGGACGGACACGGCAGCCTCGTTGCTCGACCGGATGGTCTTTTCGCGCCGCAGCGGCTCGATCGCTTCGGTCACATCCTCGCGCAGCGCGCGCAGCTCCGCGAATCGTGCGGCCAGCGCCTCGTCAGTCCACTCGCCGGGCAGGGGGTGGAGCTGTTCGAGATGGATGCTTCCGCGATCCGGGAAGCGCGTCGTCCACACCTCCTCTGCCGTGAACACCAGCACCGGCGCGGCGTAGCGCACCAAGGCCTGGAACAGGATGTCGAGGCAGGTGCGATAGGCGCGGCGTTCGACCCATGCGGGATCGTCGCAGTAGAGCCGGTCCTTGCGGATATCGAACAGGAAGGCCGAGAGATCTTCATTGGCGAATTCGGTCAGCAGGCGGGTATATTCGTTGAAGTCGTAATCGTGGATCGCCTGCCGTAGCTTGCCGTCCAGCTCTGCCAGCCTGTGCAGCGTATAGCGCTCCAGCTCGGGCATTTCGGCATAGGCGACACCCTCTGCGTCGTGGTCGTAACCCTCGAGCGCGCCGAGCAGGTAGCGGAAGGTGTTGCGCAGCTTGCGATACTGGTCCGCCACGCCCTTCAGGATCTCGTCGCCGATGCGGTGGTCCATCGTCGAATCGACGCTCAGCGCCCACAGCCGCAGGATATCCGCGCCATACTGGTCGACGATCTTGAGCGGATCGACCGTGTTGCCGATGCTCTTCGACATCTTGCGCCCGTCGGCGGCCATGGTGAAGCCGTGGGTCAGCACCTGGTCGTAGGGCGCGCGACCGCGCGTGGCACAGCTTTCCAGCAGCGAGGACTGGAACCAGCCGCGATGCTGGTCGCTGCCTTCGAGGTAGAGATCGGCGGGCCAGCTGAGCGCAGGCCAGCGACCACTCTCCAGCGTGAAAACATGCGTGCAGCCCGAATCGAACCACACGTCGAGGATGTCGTGCACCATCTCGAACTCTGACGCATCGTGGTCCGGCCCGAGGAATTCGGCCTTGCGCGCTTCGTCCCACGCATCGACGCCACCCTCGCGGATCGCATCGACGACGCGCTGGTTCACGGCTGGGTCCTGCAGGTAGGTGCCATCCTTGCGCACGAACAGCGTGATCGGCACGCCCCATGCGCGCTGGCGCGAGAGCACCCAGTCGGGCCGCCCCTCGACCATCGAGCGAATGCGGTTGCGCCCGCGTTCCGGCACGAAGCGCACGCGCTCGATTTCGGACATGGCGCGGTTGCGCAGCGTATTCTCCCCCTCCCCGCTCGGGGAGGGGGTCGGGGGGAGGGGCTGGCCGAGGGCATCGTTCGAGGCCCCCTCTCCCAACCCTCTCCCCTCAAGGGGAGAGGGCGATAGGGGCCTGTCCATCGGCACGAACCATTGCGGCGTGCAGCGGTAGATGATCTTCGCCTTGGACCGCCACGAGTGGGGGTAGGAGTGCTGGTAGTCCGCGCTCGCGCTGAGCAGCGCGCCGGCCTCGCGCAGGTCCGAACAGATCGGCCCGTCCGGCGCGTTGAAATTGGCGTTGATGACAGCGCGGCGGCGCTCCTTGCCCTCTTCATCAACGTCGTCACCGCCCAGCCACGGCCAGTCGTCGCGATACACGCCGCCGTCATCGACCGCGAAGACCGGGTCGATCCCGTTTTCGCGGCACAGATAGAAATCGTCCTCGCCGTGGTCGGGCGACATGTGGACGAGGCCGGTACCGCTATCGGTGGTGACGAAGTCGCCCGCCAGCATGGGGCGGAGGGTTTCATAGAACCCGCCGAGATGGTGCATCGGGTGGCGGACCTTGGTCCCGGCGAGGTCGGAGCCGATGGTAACACCATCATGACCCTTCAACAGCACAGTTGTGCCGAAGGCTTTGTCTAAACGGTCGTTGAACTGGCGCACTAAATCGCGAGCAATTAGGAACTTGCACCCAGTGAGTTGCGGAACGTTCTCTGCCTCGACGATGCCGTACCGTACGTCCGGCCCATAGGCCAAAGCCTGGTTGACCGGGATCGTCCAAGGCGTGGTGGTCCAGATCACCGCGTGCGCGCCGACCAGTTCCGGGATCGGCGACTCCACGATCTCGAACGCCACGTCGATCTGCGTGCTCGTGATGTCTTCGTATTCGACCTCGGCTTCGGCGAGTGCGGTCTTCTCCACGGGCGACCACATCACCGGCTTCGATCCGCGATAGAGGTTACCGGCTTCCGCAAACTTCATCAGCTCGGCCACAATCGTGGCTTCGCTGTCGAAATCCATCGTCAGGTACGGATTGTCCCAGTCGCCCAGGCACCCGAGCCGCTTGAGCTGTTCGCGCTGGGTATCGACCCATTTCTGCGCATAGGCGCGACATTCGGCGCGGAATTCGGCGCGCGGAACCTCGTCCTTGTTCAGCTTCTTCTTGCGGTACTGCTCCTCGACCTTCCACTCGATCGGCAGGCCGTGGCAGTCCCACCCGGGCACGTAGGGGGCGTTCTTGCCGAGCAGGCTCTGCGTGCGGCAGACCATGTCCTTCAGGATGTGGTTGAGCGCGTGGCCGGTATGGATATCGCCATTGGCGTAGGGCGGGCCATCGTGGAGGATGAACTTCTCCGCACCGCTACGCGCGGCGCGCAGCTGCCCGTGCAGGTCGCCCTGCTGCCACCCGGCCAGAATGCCCGGCTCCTTCTGCGGGAGCCCGGCCTTCATGGGAAAGTCGGTTTTCGGCAGGAAGACGGTGTCCCGCCAGTCTGTCTTTGTATCGTCGCTCATCAGGCGCGAGGCCTTAGCGGGGCCTTGTGCATCGCGCAATTTCTCGATTGTCGTGCCCGACGTCGGTTCACGCACAGATCGCGAAGAGGCAGGCTGCGCGGTGATGCCGCAAGCGGCGAAGTTCCAGGCTGTCCTACACGCCCCCGGCCCGCTAATCTCACCGGCGATCTTTCCTATCGTCGGTCCCGCACCTCGCGCCTTTCGCATGAGCCGCATGCGCGATGAAATCCACCCTCTAAAATGGGGCCGGTTTTTGACCCTATAACACTGTGTCAGGTGTGTCAGGAGCGCGCTTCGCGCCCTCTGCGCGAACCCTACTTCGCCAATAGCGCTTTCGCCTGCTCGCAATCCCGGTCCATCTGCGCGATGAGCGCATCGAGGCTGTCGAACTTCGCTTCGGGCCGGATGAAGTGGTGCAATGCCACCTCGATCTCCTGCCCGTAGAGGTCGCCGGAAAAATCGAAGAAGAAAGGTTCCAGCAGCTCCTTGGCCGGTTCGAACTGCGGGCGGATGCCGATATTGGCCGCGCCTTGCAGGTCCTGCCCGGTGGCGAGGATGCGCCCCGTCACGGCGTAGATCCCGTATTTCGGACGCAGGTAATCCTCGAGCGCGAGATTGGCGGTGGGGTACCCGATTTCGCGCCCGCGCTTGTCGCCATGCTCCACGATCCCGCGAATCGCGAAAGGCCGGGTGAGCAGCTGTGCGGCGGCTTGGGGCTCGCCATTTTTCAGGAGGTCGCGAATGCGGCTGGAGGAGACGACCGCATCGCTTTCGCTGACGACCGAGACTGTGCGTGCTTCCAGCCCGAACTGCGCGCCGTGTTGCTTCAGAAGCGCGGAATTGCCCTTCGCGCCTTTGCCGAAGGTGAAATCCTCGCCCGTCAGTACGCCATGCGCGCCGAACCGCTCGACGAGGATTTGCTCGATGAAGTCCTCGGCGCTCGTCCCGGCAAGCTCGGCATCGAAGTGGAACACCAGCATCGCGGTCGCCCCGAAGGCGAGGTAGAGTTCGTGCCGCTGTTCGAGGCTGGTGAGGCGGAAGGGCGGCGTATCGGGACGGAAGAACTGCACCGGGTGCGGATCGAAGGTCGCGACGATCACCGGGCGCTCTTCCTCGCGCGCCCAGCGGATCGCTTCGCCAGCGACCGCCTGGTGCCCCTTGTGAAAGCCATCGAAATTGCCGAGCGCGACGATGGCTCCGCGCAAGGGTGCGGGCACGGGTTCGCGGTGATCAAGCCAGCGCATCTGCTCGCTCGTATGTGATGAAGGAATATGCAGGCGTATCGCCGGAGGCTTCGCGATCTTCGCGGGCGACCTCTTCCCAGCGCGTAGGATCGGGCGCATCCATGAAAGTATCGCCGTTGTAGTCGGCGTGGATCTGGGTCAGTTCGATCCGCTCGGCCTGCGGCTCGAACAGCAGGAATACGTCCGCCCCGCCGATTACCGCGGTTTCCTCGCCCCCAGCCGCTGCCAGCGCCTCGAGCACAGACAGGACGCGCTCGGCACCGTCTGCCTGCCAGTCGCTGTCGCGGGTCAGCACGATATGGCGGCGACCGGGCAGGGGCGAAGGGAAGCTTTCGAAGGTCTTGCGACCCATGATCATCGGCTTTCCCATCGTCAGGCGCTTGAAGTGCTTCAGGTCCGCCGGGAGGTGCCAGGGCAGCCCGCCATCCTTGCCGATCGCCCCATTCGCGGCGCGCGCGTAGACGAGGAACAGCTTGTCTTCGAGCATCAGGCAGGGCCCTCTTCAGGCCATTCCAGCCGCGTGATGTGCCCCATCTTGCGGCCCTCGGGCGCGTCGGTCTTGCCGTAGAAGTGCAAGTGCGCGGCAGGGTCGTGCAACGCTTCGTATGCTGTCGCAGAGGCGGGGCCGATCACGTTTTCCATCACCACGCGCGGGGCCACGCGGCGGGTATCGCCCAGCGGCAGCCCGCAAATCGCGCGGATATGGTTCTCGAACTGGCTCGTTGCCGCGCCCTCGATGGTCCAGTGGCCCGAATTGTGCACACGCGGCGCCATTTCGTTGAAGATCGGGCCGTGCTTGCCGGCAAAGAACTCACAGGTCAGCACGCCGACATAGCCGAGCTTGTCGGCAATCGCCTGCGCAAGCCTGCGCGCTTCGCCCACCTGCTCCCCGATGATGGCCGCGCCGGGCAGGGTGGAGCGCGCCAGGATGCCGTCAGCATGATCGTTCTCGGCGCTTTCCCAGAAGGCGATCGCCCCGTCGGCGCGCCGTGCGAGGATGACCGAGAATTCGCATTCGAAAGTGACGAACCCTTCGAGCACGCAGGGCGTGCCGGGGAAATCCAGCGCCTCGGCCTCTTCGCGCGAGCCGATCCGCCATTGGCCCTTGCCGTCATACCCGTCCCGCCGGGTCTTGAGGATGGCCGGCGTGCCGAGCCTGTCGATCCCCTCAAGTAGGGCGTCTCGCGATTCGACTGCATGATACGGCGCGGGCGTACCTCCGAGCTCTTCGACAAAGCGCTTCTCTGCCAGCCGGTCCTGCGCGATGGCGAGCGCGCGGGGGTGCGGGGCGAGCTTGTCGGCGATTGGCTGGAGCGGCGCGGCGGGCACGTTCTCGAATTCCAGCGTCACCACGTCGCAGGCATCGGCAAAGGCCTTCAGCGCTGTTACATCGTACCAGTCCGCGCTGATATAGCGGTTACAGACCTGGGCGATGATCGGGTCCGCGTCGGGCGCGAAAGCATGCACCCGATAGCCGAGATAGGCAGCCGACATGGCCAGCATGCGACCGAGCTGACCGCCGCCCAGGATGCCGATGGTGCTGCCGGGAAGGATCATGGATTTAACCCTGCCGTTCGCATCGAGCGAAGTCGAGATGCGTGGTGCCTACGTGTCTCGACTCGGCTCGACACGAACGGATCTGGCGCACTTTGCTCAATCCTCAGGCCGCTCCGCCACGGCCTCGCTGCGCTTCGCGCGCCACGCGGCCAGTCGCTGCATCACGGCGGGATCGTGCGAGCCGAGGATCGAAGCGGCGAGCAGACCTGCGTTGGTCGCGCCCGCTTCACCAATGGCCAGTGTGCCGACCGGGACGCCGGCGGGCATCTGCGCAATCGACAGCAGGCTGTCCATGCCGCTCAACGCCTTCGACTGCACCGGCACGCCGAGCACGGGCAGCGGGGTCATGGAGGCGATCATGCCGGGCAAGTGAGCCGCGCCGCCAGCGCCCGCGATGATGACCTTGAACCCGTAATCCGCTGCGCTCCTTGCGAAATCGTACATGCGATCAGGCGTGCGGTGGGCCGAAACGATGCGCACATCGTGCGCGATGCCCAGCTCGCCCAGCACGTCTGCGGCGCACTTCATCGTCGGCCAGTCGGACTGGCTGCCCATGACGATGGCGACGAGGGATTTCTCCGACATCATGTCTCGTCCAGGTAGCGGCGTTCACCGACAGGTGCACCGCCCTCGAACCGGTAGACAATCGGGCGACCTGTCGGAATCTCGAGCCCGGTGATCTCATCGTCCGAAATGCCCGAAAGGTGCTTCACCAGCGCACGTAATGAATTTCCGTGGGCGGAAACGATCACGGTGCGATCGCCCGTAAGCTGGGGCAGGATATGCTCTTCCCAATAGGGCAGCACGCGCTCAATCGTGAGCTTCAGGCTTTCGGTATAGGGCACGTCGATCCCGGCATAGCGCGCGTCCGCACCCGGATCGAATTCGCTGCCCGGCTCCATCGCCGGGGGCGGCGTGTCAAAGCTGCGGCGCCAGATATGGACCTGCTCGTCGCCGTGCTTGTCGCGCATCTCCTGCTTGTTCAGCCCGGTGAGCCCACCATAGTGTCGCTCGTTCAGGTGCCAGTCCTTGGTTACCGGCACCCATAGACGCCCGCATTCCTCCAGCGCGAGGTTGAGCGTGCGGATTGCGCGCGATTGCAGCGAAGTGAAGGCGACATCGGGCAGCACGCCCTTGTCTTTCAGCAGGCGTCCGGCTGCGCGTGCTTCCTCCACACCCTTGTCGGTCAGGTCCACATCCCACCATCCAGTGAAGCGGTTGGCGAGGTTCCATTCCGACTGCCCATGGCGGACGAGGATCAGCGTCGACAAGTTTCTGCTCCCATAAACGCGAGGTGCGAGCCGTTAGCGGGCCCCGTTATCCTTGGGAAGGGCATCTTTGGGAAGATCGCCGATGGAGGCATCAGCAGGCTTTGCGCGCGCCTGCGCCTTGCGCCGCCTCAGATTGGCGCGCAGCTGAGCGGCAAGGCGTTCCTCCTTGGAAGAGACGCTGGGTCGAGGCGGGGCAGGGTCGTTCACGTTCATCGAAATGCTACCTGTGCACCCTATACGCAAGCTTTGCTTGACTTGCGCGCCGCGCGCGACAATAGCGCGCGGCCTGTAGCGGGCATCCCTTTTCGGGGGCGCCCGCGAATCCCCATATGCTGCTGTAGCTCAGTGGTAGAGCGCACCCTTGGTAAGGGTGAGGCCGGGAGTTCAATCCTCCCCAGCAGCACCATCCCCCCTTGTTTCGTCGGTGTGTTTCATCGATTCGCCTCGGCACCCTGGCCGAAAGGGCTTGCCGGGTGGCAGGGCCTTGGCCATGCATTATCGTAGGACGAGCAGGGGGAGCAGCCGGTCATGGCCAGCGGGATCAATCCGAAACTCGATGCCGGTGGCGGGGGCGACGACCAGCCGCTGGTGCAGGGCCATCCCAACCATCCCAAGGCGATGCGCGTGGAAGCTTTGTTCGTGGTGCTGCCGTTGCTGATCGGTGCCATTGTGGCGGAGTATGCCACATCCTTCGTGCCGTTTGTCATTCTGGGACCGGCCGCTGCGATCCTGCTCGCATTCCTCATCTTCCTGCCGCATCGGCGATATGCTGCACGTGGTCACGCGCTCAGCGACGATCGCCTGCGCGTGGTCAAGGGCATCCTGTTCCATTCCGATACCGTGGTGCCGTTCGGGCGGGTCCAGCATATCGACGTCGATCGCGGTCCGATCGAGCGGTATTATGGGCTTGCCACGCTCCAGCTCTATACAGCCGGGTCGCACGGCGACGTGGTGACCCTGCCCGGGCTTGCGCATGAGGACGCGCTCGCCATGCGCGAGACGATCCGCGCGCATATCAAGCGCGAATCGCTATGACCGAGAATCCCGGCAATGCCCCGATCCGGGAGCCGGACCCGGTTGGCGAGCCCGAGGCTGCAGACGGCCTGCCCAGGCGGACCGATCCGCGTACGTTCGTGGTCCAGGCGCTGCAGGTTATCCCGCGTACGATCCTCCCTTTGGTGGCGGTCGCTTTCGCGATGCGAAACGATGCGCCCTTCGGTCCGATCGCGATGCTCGGCGTTGGCGCCGTGATCCTCGTGGCCAGCACTTTCTTCACCTTCCTTGGCTGGTGGCGGCAGACCTATCGTGTGGGTGAGAGCGACATCCGGCTGGAAACGGGCGTGCTGTCGCGCGCTGCGCGATCCGTTCCCTACGATCGCATCCAGGATGTGAGCCTTGAGCAGGGTTTCATTCCGCGCCTGTTCGGCCTGACGCAGGTCAAGTTCGAAACCGGCGCAGGCGGCTCCGAGGAAATCAAGCTTGCCTACCTGACGACCGAAGAGGGGGCACGCCTGCGCGAACTGGTGCGCGAACTGCGCGACGAAGCAGAAGGGGTTTCGCGCGTTCCCGCAGCTGGCGAGGGCGACGACGAGGCACCCGAAGCCGATGCGCCGGTGCTGTTCGCGATGGGCCCGCGCCGGCTGTTCACCTTCGGCCTGTTCGAATTCTCGCTGGCGCTGGTCGCATTCCTGGGCGCAGCAGCCCAGCAGCTGGATTTCCTGTTGCCATTCGATATCTGGGAATTCGAGACCTGGCAGCGGCTGTTCGCCGGCCCGGGGGAGCAGATCGCCCAGCTGGGCCCGGTCGGACAGGCGCTGGGTGCGATAGCAGCCATTGCCTCGCTGCTGCTGATCGGCCTGCTTAGTGGCATCGTGCGCACCATTACTCGCGACTGGGATTTCCGGCTGGAACGCACACCCAAGGGGTTCCGCCGCCGGCGCGGGATGTTCACCCGCACCGATGTAGTGATGCCCGTGCACAGGGTGCAGGCCGTGCAGATCGGAACCGGGGCGGTGAGGCACCGCTTTGGCTGGAAGAGCCTGAAGCTGGTCAGTCTGGCGCAGGATTCGGGCAATGCGAGCCATGTGGTCGCCCCTTTCGCGAAGGCGACAGAACTGACGCCGATCCTCAAGGTGGCAGGCTTTCCGCTGCCACCACGCGGGCTCGACTGGCATCGCACCACGGCGGCCTATCGGATCCTGTCGGCGCTTTCGGGGATGATCGGCTATCTGGCGTTTGCCGCTGCCGTCGCCGCGGCCGTCACTTATTTCGACGATCCGCGCTATGAATGGGTGTGGCTGGTCGTGTTGCTGCTCGTCGGCCTGTCCGCCTTCGCCGCGATCCTGCAATTGTTCCTGTGGCGGGTGGAGCGCCACGCACTCTCACCCAGCCATCTCTACAAACGTAGCGGCTGGCTGGCCCCGGGTTACATGATAGGGGACCGGGTGAAGCTGCAGTCGGTCACAATCGCGCGCGGGCCGTTGGGGCGCCTGTTCGGCTACGTGACACTGCATCTGGGCCTGGCGGGCGGGCATTTCGCGCTGCCGGGCATTCCGGCCTCGGAAGCCACGAGGCTCCGCCGTGCGTTGCTGGCAAGCATGGTGGAGACGGATTTCTCCCGCCTCGTGAAATGAGTGGCCTCAAGCCCTCAGGTCGCTCCATTCCGCATTTCGCTTGAATTTCGCGTCGACGTAGGAACAGCGCGGGTCGATCAGGAAGTCCTGCTCGCGCGCATCAGCAACGAACCGCTCGACCAGTTCCGCCGCGACACCGCGATTGCCGATTTCGTTGGGCACGATCGTATGCGTCGCGACACGAATTTCCTTGCCGCCGCGCTCTCCGCCAGGCTCCCACTCGAGTGTGCCCTGCGCCGTTTCTCCTTCGAGATGCGCGATATATTTGCCGCCCTGGCCGACGACGTGGTGGGTGATCGTGGTACTGCCCATGCTGGCTTGCTCCTGTCGATATGCTTGCATCGAACGCAGGCGGGCTTACGGGCGTTCCAATGCAATTCCTCTCCGACAATGCCGCCCGGGTGCACCCCAAGGTATGGGAGGCGATGCGTGCGGCCGATGGCGTCGACGCGCCGTATGACAATGATGCGCTGTCGCAGCGGCTGGACGAGACATTCGGTGCGCTGTTCGGGCGCGAGGTGACCGTTTTGTGGGTGGCGACCGGCACGGCAGCCAACTGCCTTGCGCTGGCGCCTATGGTGCCGCCGCACGGCGGCGTGGTCTGCCACCGCGAGGCGCATATCGAGATGGACGAGGCGGGCGCACCGGGCTTCTACCTCCATGGTGCCAAGCTGATGCTGGCTGGCCAAAAAGATGGGGGCGATGGTGCGAAGCTGACACCCGATGCCATCCGCGCCGTGATCGATCCGATCCGCGACGATGTGCACCAGGTGCAGCCGCACGCAATCTCGATCACGCAGGCGAGCGAATATGGCCGTGCCTATCGTCCTGGTGAGATTGCAGCGATTGCCGAACTGGCGCGCGGCAAGGGCCTTGGCCTGCACATGGATGGCGCACGCTTTGCCAATGCGGCAGCGTTTCTTGGTCTTTCGGCGGCTGAAGCGGCGGGCGATATCGATGCGCTGAGCTTCGGATGCGTCAAGAATGGCGCGATGAACGCCGAGGCGATCATCTTCTTCGATCCTGCACTCGCCGATGTTGTGCGCTATCGCCGCAAGCGGGCAGGGCACCTCCAGAGCAAGGGCCGCTTCCTCGCAGCCCAGCTGCTGGCGATGATCGAAAACGATCTGTGGCTGGAGAACGCGCGCGCCGCCAATGCCGCTGCGCAGGCCATCGTCGAGGGCGCGAGCGAACGGCTGATGCATCCGGTGGAGGCGAACGAGGTCTTTATCCGCCTTACCGCGCAGGAGCGCGAGACGCTGCGCAGTGCGGGCTACCAGTTCTATGACTGGGGTGCAGATGCTGCGCGCTTCGTCGCCTCGTGGGATAGCGACCTGGGCGAAGCGCGCTCGCTCGGCCTGCAAATCGCCCGCCTATGAGCGAGGGCCCATCATGAGCGGCGATGGGGGCGGGATGCTGCGGCCCCGCGTAATCCTGCCGTTCCTGATCACCGGTACGATATGGGGTTCGACCTGGCTGGTCATTACCGGCCAGATCGATGGTGTCCCGGCTGCATGGTCGGTGTTTTACCGGTTTGCCCTTGCAACCCCGGCGCTGTTCCTCGTCGCGGCGCTGATGAAGCGGCGGATGAAGCTGACCCGGCCCGAACACCTGCTGGCGCTGTTCGTTGGCATCTTCCAGTTCAGCGGCAACTTCCTGTTCGTCTATCATGCCGAACTTTATGTGACTTCGGGCATCGTCGCCATGATGTTCGGCCTGATGATGGTGCCCAACGCGCTGCTTGCGCGCGCCTTCCTGGGCGAGCGGGTGAAGGGCGGCTTCGTGCTGGGAAGCACAGTCGCGATTATCGGCGTCTCGTTCCTGCTGGTGCACGAATGGCGCGCCAACCCCGATGCGGGCGTGATCGGCGGCAACGTGGTGCTGGGGATCGGGCTGGCGATGCTGGGCATCCTTGCTGCATCGATCGCCAATGTGGTGCAGGCGAACCCCACCGGGCGCGCGGTACCGATGGTCAGCCTGCTCGCCTGGGCCATGCTTTACGGCACCCTGTTCGATTTCGGCTTCGCGTGGCTCACCGCCGGCCCCCCTCCGGTGCCGAGCGCGCCGGGTTACTGGGCGGGGATCGTCTATCTCGCGCTTGTCGGATCGGTGGTGACCTTCCCGCTACACTATAACCTCGTGCGAGAGATCGGCGCGGGGCGCACCGCCTATAATGCGATCCTGACCATTTCGGTGGCGATGCTCCTGTCCACCCTGTTCGAAGACTATCGCTGGACGTGGCTGACGGCGAGCGGGATGGTGCTTGCGGTTATCGGCATGGTGCTGGCGCTCAAGGCGCGGCGGCAGAAATCGGTGCAGGTCCAGCAGTCGGGGGCGTTGAGAGAGTGAGATTTTCTCACGCGAAGACGCGAAGATGCCGCGCTTGCGGTGAAGCCGCATTCCGCGTTCCGGGGTCACACCAAAAGTAAGGGGGCAAACATGATGCCTGCGGCGCTTGCTGGCGTGGCATCTTAGCGTCTTTGCGTGAAACAGTACTAGCGCAACGCCCGCAACCCCTCGCGATAGGTCGGATATTTCGGCACCCATCCCAGCGCGCGCTTCCCCTTGCCGTTCGCGACTCTCCGATTCTCGGCATAGAAGCCGCGCGCCATCGGGCTGAGATCCGCCTCCTCCAGCGAGAGCAGGGATGGTGGTTCGATGCCGAGCAGGGTGCAGGCGTGTTCGACAACCGCATTCTGGCTCGCGGGGAGATCGTCACTCAGGTTGTATGCTCCTTCCGGAGCGTTGCTTTCCAGCGCTGCGACCACTCCGCCGACGATATCGTCGACGTGGATACGGCTGAAGACCTGCCCGGGCAGGTCGATCCGATGCGCCTTGTCATCGCGAATGCGGTCGAAAATGCTGCGACCCGGCCCGTAGATACCCGGCAGGCGGAATACCCGCGCACCCAGCTCCAGCCAGAGCGCATCTGCATCGGAGCGTGCGGTGCGACGACCCGTGCCCGTCGGCGAATGCTCGTCCACCCAGGCGCCCCCCGCATCGCCATAGACTCCGGTGGAAGAGAGATAGCCGTACCAAGCGCGCCCGAAATCGCCGCCATAAGTGCTGAGCACGGGGTCGAGGCCGCTTTCGCGGTCCGGCGGCACGGAGGAGAGGACATGCGTTGAAGATGCCAGCGCGGTGCGCACGCCATCCACATCGTCGAAAGAAAGGTTGCCGTTCCGCCCCGTCGCGACCACTTCCCATCCAAGCGATTGCAGCGCGTTTGCGATCCGCTTGGCCGTATAGCCGAGCCCGAAGATGAAGAGTTTTGGCATTGTGTGCGGTGCTGCCACAAGACCGGAAAGGAAACGAGGACAAGATGGACCAGCCCAGCGACTTGCCGACAGCCGCGACCACGCCATCGGGCGCACCGGTGCTGCCCGATGCCGCGCCCGAGCCGCAGTCGCCCGCGGTAATCCGGCGCGAAGACTACAAGCCGTTTGCCTGGCTGGTCCCCGAAATCCGGCTGGAATTCGATCTGGGGGTCGACACGACGCAGGTGCAGGCGGCTTTGAAAGTCACGCCTAATCCCGAAGCCGAAGGTGCCGACGAGATCCGCCTCGACGGGGATGGGCTGGTCCTCGAAGGTGTGGTCGTCGATGGCGTAGAGTGCACCGACTGGCGCCGCGAGGGCGAAGCTCTGGTCATCCCGCTGACGCGCGACGAGCATACGCTGACCATCGTCACCCGCATCGCGCCATCGGCCAACACGCAGCTGATGGGGCTCTATGCCAGCAATGGCATGCTGTGCACCCAGTGCGAGGCAGAGGGCTTTCGCCGGATCACGTTCTTCCCCGACCGGCCCGACGTGCTGTCGGTCTACACCGTGCGGATGGTGGCCGACAAAGCGACCTTCCCAGTGCTGCTGTCCAACGGCAACCCGGTGGAACAAGGCGCGCTCGACGGCGGACGGCACTTTGCCGAGTGGCACGATCCCTGGCCCAAGCCGAGCTATCTCTTTGCGCTGGTCGCGGGCGATCTGGTCGCGCGGACCGACAGCTTCACCACCATGTCCGGGCGCGAGATCGAGCTGGGCGTATGGGTCCGCAGCGAGGACCTGCCGCGCACGCAGCATGCGATCGATTCGCTCAAGCGCTCGATGAAATGGGACGAAGAAACTTTCGGGCGCGAATACGACCTCGACCGGTTCAACATCGTCGCCGTGGGCGATTTCAATATGGGGGCGATGGAGAACAAGGGCCTCAACATCTTCAACACGAAATACGTGCTGGCGGACGAGGACACCGCGACCGATGACGATTTCGACGCCGTGGAAGGCGTGATCGGGCACGAGTATTTCCACAACTGGTCGGGCAACCGCGTGACCTGCCGCGACTGGTTCCAGCTGAGCCTCAAGGAAGGCTTCACCGTGCTGCGCGACCAGCTTTTCAGTCAGGACCTGCACGGCCACGCGATCAAGCGGATCGGCGATGTGCGCGTGCTGCGCGCGGTCCAGTTTCCCGAAGACAGCGGGCCGTTCGCGCATCCGATCCGGCCCAATAGTTACAAGGAAATCAGCAACTTCTACACCGCCACCGTCTACAACAAGGGCGCCGAAGTCATCCGCATGATGCGCAGCATGGCGGGCGAAGAAGCCTTCCGTAAGGGCAGCGACCTCTATTTCGAGCGGCACGATGGCGAGGCCGCGACCTGCGAGGATTTCATCACCGCGATGGAAGACGGGGCAGGGCTCGACCTCAAGCAGTTCCGCCGGTGGTACGAGCAGGCAGGCACGCCGAAAGTGACCGTCGAGCAGCGCCATGAGGGCGACACAGTGACGCTTTCGATGCGCCAGGAAGTCCCTGCGACACCCGGCCAACCGGACAAGGCGCCCGTCCCGATCCCGTTCAAGATCGCGCTGTTCGACCGCGAAACCGGCCAGCATTCGGGCGAGCACCTGATCGTGCTCAACGAGGCGGAACAGGAGTTTACGTTCGACGGACATGCAAGCGCGCCCGTCCTTTCGATCAACCGGCAGTTCACTGCACCCGTGGCGATCGAGCGGGATATTTCGCGCGACGACCTCGTGTTCCTTGCAGCGCATGACGACGATGCCTTCGCGCGTCACGAATCGATGCAGGAATTGCTGCTGACCTACCTGCTCGGGGACGGAGACGATGCATCGCGCGAGGCAATCGGTACTGCAGCCGGGGCGATTCTGGCGGACGATATGCTTGACCACGAAATGCGCGCCGAGCTTCTTACGCTGCCGCCCTTCGCCTATCTCGCCGAACGGTCCGAGACTTACGATCCGGGCGCGATGGTCGATCAGCGCGAGGGCCTGAAACGCTGGCTGGGCGAAAATTTCCATCACCGCTTTGTCGACCTGCACGACAGGCTGGCAGATGACGCGCGTCAGGAGGGGCCTCTTGGCAAGCAGGCGCGGCGGATGCGTTCGCTCGCGCTGGCCTATATTGCCGCAAATGATGCGGGCGAGGGCGCGAAGCGGGCGCTGGAGCAGTATCGCAAGGCGAAGAGCATGACCGAACGGCAGGGCGCGCTTGGCGTTCTGGCAGGTCTCGACAGCCCTGAAAGCGAGGAGGCGCTGGCGGACTTCTACAGCCGGTTCGCGGACAATGCGCTGGTGGTGGACAAGTGGTTCACGCTGCAAGCCACAGCGCTGAAGACGGAGGTGCTCGCCCATATCGAGCAGTTGTGCACGCACCAGGCCTTTACGATGTCGAACCCCAACCGGGTCCGCTCGCTCTACGGCGCGATGGCAGGCAACCCGATGGCGTTCCACGATGAAAGCGGCGCAGGCTACCGCATGATTGCCGACCTGATCCTGGAGCTGAACCTCAAGAACCCGCAGCTGGCGGCGCGCTTCGTGCCATCACTGGGCCGGTTCGGGCGGGTCGAGCCGAAGCGTTCCGCGTTGATGCGGGCCGAGCTGGAGCGGATTTCCGCTGCAGGAAAGCTGTCGCGCGACGTCGCCGAGCAGGTCGAGGCCGCGCTTGGCTGAGGCGCCGGCGCCGATACTCGCTAGCGTGCTCGAAGGCGTGCCACACGGCTTCTTCGGGCGTGAAGGCGGGGTGTCGACCGGCGAAGTGGCTGGATTGCAGGTCGGCTTTGGCGCGGGCGACGATCCGGCGACGGTCGCAGAGAACCGGGCGCTAGCTATTGCGGCCATACTGCCGGGCGCAGGGCTTGCCATGCCATACCAGATCCATTCGCCGGACGTGGCGCTTGTCAGCGACCCGGTCGAGGGCGATGACCGGCCACGGGTCGACGCACTCGTGACTGCGACTCCCGGCCTATTGGTCGGCGTGGTGACCGCCGATTGCGCGCCGGTCCTGCTTGCGGATGCGCAGGCCGGCGTCGTTGCTGCGGCGCACGCGGGCTGGCGCGGGGCCAAGGGGGGCGTGCTGGCGAACACGGTGGAGGCGATGGTCTCGCTCGGCGCCGACAGATCGCGGATTGCCGCTGCGGTCGGCCCGACGATTGCGCAGGCCAGCTACGAAGTCGACGAGGCGATCAAGGATGCGTTCGTGGCGGACGACCCGGGAAATGCCCGGCATTTTCGCGACGGACGGCAAGGCCATTGCCAGTTCGATCTGCCCGCATTCGTCATGGCGCAATTGCGCGGCGCGGGTGTCGCGATGGTAGAGGACACCGCGCTCGACACCTATGCCGATCCGGGGCGCTTCTACTCTTTCCGGCGCGCGACCCACCAGGGCAAAGCGACCTACGGGCGCCAAGGTGCGTTTATCGGACTGGAGTAGCGCATCCACCGGCGCGCAACAGCAATCGCACAAAAGGCCATTGGCAGGGTGCACCTTACACGCTAACAGCCCCCGCACATGGGAAGGGGGCCCGCTCCCCCCGCTCTTCGGCGCACCTCCGGGGCAGAGTGGATCACCCGATTTCCCAGAGACTGAAGCAACACGGGCACGCGGCATCTGCCGCAATGCACGCGACAAGGCAGGAACGATGGTAGACGCAACCGGTGCCGCAACTGCGGAACCCCATGAAAATGGCGAAACAGGCGTACGCCGCCGCGACTTCATCAATATTGCAGCATTGAGCGCCGCAGGCGTCGGCGGGGCCGCGGTAATCTACCCGCTGGTCAGCCAGATGGCGCCTTCGGCCGACGTGCTTGCTGAAAGCACCACCGAAGTGGACGTTTCGGCGATCCAGCCGGGGCAGGCGATCAAGGCGGTCTTCCGCAAGCAGCCGCTATTCGTGCGTCGCCTGACGCCCGCAGAGATCGATGCGGCCAATGCGGTACCGACCAGCAGCCTGCGCGACCCGCAGACGCTGGCCGAGCGTACCAAGGAAGGCCACGGCGACCTGCTCGTAACCATGGGCGTGTGTACCCATCTGGGCTGCGTGCCACTGGGTGCAGCCGAAGGCGAGAACAAGGGCGAGTTCGGCGGCTATTTCTGCCCCTGCCACGGTTCGCAGTTCGATACTGCAGCGCGCATTCGCAAGGGCCCTGCGCCGACCAACCTGGAAGTGCCCGACTATTCGTTCACTTCCGACACTACGATCGTCGTCGGACAGGCTTAAGAGAGAAGAAGCATGAGTTTTCCCTGGGCCAAGGAATATACCCCGGCGAGCGGGTTCACCAAGTGGATCGACGAGAAGCTGCCGCTGCCGCGCTTCGTCTATAATGCGGTGGGCGCGGGCTATCCCGTGCCGCGCAACCTCAACTACATGTGGAATTTCGGCGTCCTTGCCGGGTTCTGCCTCGTGCTGCAGATCGTCACCGGCGTGGTGCTGGCGATGCATTATGCCGCCAATGCGCAGGTTGCCTTCGGAACGGTCGAGCACATCATGCGCGACGTCAACTGGGGCTGGATGATCCGCTACATGCACGCCAATGGGGCGAGCTTCTTTTTCCTCGTGCTGTACCTGCACATCTTCCGTGGCTTCTTCTATTCATCCTACAAGGCCCCGCGCGAGATGATCTGGCTGCTGGGCGTGGTCATCTTCCTGCTGACCATGGCGACCGCCTTCATGGGTTACGTCCTGCCGTGGGGTCAGATGAGCTTCTGGGGCGCCAAGGTCATCACCGGGCTGTTTTCGGCCATTCCGCTGGTGGGCGAGCCGATCCAGATCTGGCTGCTGGGCGGCTATGCGCCCGACAATGCAGCGCTCAACCGCTTCTTCAGCCTGCACTTCCTGCTGCCCTTCGTGATCGCCGGCGTCGTGATCCTGCACATCTGGGCGCTGCACATTCCCGGATCGTCGAACCCGACCGGCGTGGAAGTGAAGAGCGAGAGCGATACCGTGCCGTTCCACCCGTACTATACTGCGAAGGACGGGTTCGGGCTGGGCGTGTTCCTGATCCTCTACTGTCTGTTCGTGTTCTTCATGCCGAACATGCTGGGCCACCCGGACAACTATATCGAGGCGAACCCGCTCGCCACCCCGGCGCACATCGTGCCCGAATGGTATTTCTACCCGTTCTACGCGATCCTGCGCGCCTTCACCTTCGACTTCATCCTGCCGGCCAAGCTGTGGGGTGTGCTCGCCATGTTCAGCTCGATCCTGCTGTGGTTCCTGCTGCCGTGGCTCGATCGCTCGAAGGTCCGCAGCGGCCACTACCGCCCGCTGTTCCGCGTGTTCTTCTGGATTTTCGTGGCCGACATGCTGCTGCTGTTCTGGCTTGGCGGCAAGGAAGCGGCAGAACCCTACGTGATGATGAGCCAGATCGCGTCCGCGTACTACTTCCTGCACTTCCTGGTGATCCTGCCGATCGTCTCGTCGATCGAGAAGCCCAAGCCGTTGCCCTACTCGATTACCGAGGCGGTGCTCGGCTCGGACAAGAAGGCCGTGCTGGGCGAAAACGCCAGCCCGGCCACCTGAAGACGCGACCTGAGACGACGGACAAGAGACTAAGGACTATCCGATGATCCGCATTCTAGCAGCCCTGGCCGGTCTCGTCTTTGCAGGCGTGGCACTGCTTTCGTTCGGTTTTGGGGCCTATGCCTTCCTGACCGAAGAGGCGGTTCATTCCGCCGAGCATGAGTTCCACGCGCATGCGCACGGCCCCGAGGGCGGGTTCAAATTCGACGGCCCTGCGGGCAAGTGGGACGTTGCCCAGCTCCAGCGCGGCTACAAGGTTTACAAGGAAGTGTGCGCGGCCTGCCACAGCCTGAAATACGTGGCGTTCCGCGATCTGGAGCAGCTCGATTACTCCGAAGCGCAGGTGAAGGCCGAAGCGGCAACGTGGACCGTGCCGGGCATCGACCCGAACACCGGCGAAGCGAGCACGCGCCCGGGCGAGCCGACCGACTACTTCCCCTCACCCTATCCCAACGCAGTTGCGGCAGCAGCGGCGAACAACAACGCGATCCCGCCCGATCTTTCGCTGATGACGAAGGCGCGTCACGGCGGTAGCGATTATGTCTATTCGCTGCTGACCGGTTACACCGATGCCGAGACGTATGAGAAGGACGGCAAGCGGCTGATGGAGGAATTCCCCGAGTTCAGCACGCCCGAAGGCCTCTATTTCAACCCGTATTTCGCGAACCTCAACCTTGCGATGGCCCCGCCGCTTACCTCCGAAGGCCAGGTGACCTTCGACGATGGAAAGAAGGCGACGATTTCGCAGATGTCGAAGGATGTCTCGGCGTTCCTGACCTGGACTGCCGAACCCAAGCTGGTGAAACGCCAGCAGACGGGTTGGGCCGTGCTCGTTTTCCTGCTGTTCGCCACCGGGCTTGCCTATTTTGCGAAGAAGCAGATCTGGGCCGACAAGAAGCCGAAGAAGAAAAAGGCCTGATCCGATAGCTTCGGATGCTTCTGTCATGGCGCGCGAGCTGCTCGACCTGACGC
This sequence comes from Alteriqipengyuania sp., assembly GCF_964222115.1. Taxonomy (NCBI): domain Bacteria; kingdom Pseudomonadati; phylum Pseudomonadota; class Alphaproteobacteria; order Sphingomonadales; family Erythrobacteraceae; genus Alteriqipengyuania; species Alteriqipengyuania sp. The sequence goes on along the minus strand of NZ_CAXQBM010000065.1, from coordinate 908 downwards.
AGTTGCGCGCCAGCATCCGTACGGTGCCGGACTTTCCGAAGCCCGGCATCCAGTTCCGTGACATAACCACGCTGCTGGCCGATCCGGCGGCCCTGCACACCAGCATCGAATTGATGGCACGGCAAATCCGCGCTGTCGGAGCCGATATGGTCGCGGGAATGGAAGCGCGCGGCTTCATCTTCGGTGCCGCCGTGGCGGCGTCGGCAGGCGTCGGGTTCATTCCGATCCGCAAGCCGGGCAAGCTTCCGGGCGAAACCATCGGCGTCGATTACGAACTCGAATACGGCATGGACCGGCTGGAGCTCGATCCGGGCACGATCACCGGCAATGCGAAAGTTTCTCTGGTGGACGATCTGGTCGCCACGGGCGGCACCGCCCTCGCTGCAGCAGAACTGGTTCGCAAGGCCGGGGGCGAGGTTGCATCGGCGCTGTTCGTGATCGACCTGCCCGATCTGGGTGGCGCCAATCGCCTGCGCGAATCGGGTATAGAAGTGCATTCGCTCGTTTCCTTCGAAGGCGACTGAGCGACCGCGTGCTAACCGACTGGTAGCGATGCCCGGAACAGATTGGGTGTCCGTGCCGTTCAAGGCGGGTCTAAGGGGGCTGACTTGGCCATGGAATCGTCTGCATTGGTGATCGCCGCGATCGGCGCGCTGGGTATCGGCGCGCAGTGGATTGCGTGGCGCACCGGCTGGCCGGCGATCGTGCTGATGCTGGCCGCAGGGTTCCTCGCAGGGCCGGTGCTCGGCCTGTTCGATCCAGAGGAGACCTTCGGGTCCTTGCTAGAGCCAATGATCGGGATCGGGGTTGCCCTGATCCTGTTCGAAGGCGGCCTCAGCCTCGATTTCAGGGAATTGCGACATTCGGGCAGAGATCGGAAGAGCACACGTCTGAACTCCAGTCACTCT